>CAYSHN010000159.1:0-7682 GCA_964430815.1 uncultured Calditrichota bacterium
CGGATACATATCCCATCGCCCGGTGCGGTCTGACCGGCGATAGTGAGATTATCATTCCTGACAATTAATGGTGAACGTAGAGCAATGGTCCCGGAAACTCTAAAGATTATCGTACGTGGACCGCTTCTTTTCACGGCCGCCCGCAAACTTCCTGCTCCGCTGTCATTCAGATTGGTAACTTCGAGCACCTCTCCCCCGCGCCCGCCGCTGGTCGTTAGACGTCCAAATCCCTCGGCACCGGGAAAGGCCGGCATTTGTGCCAAACCACATTCCAGACTTAATCCGCTCATGAGTAGAATTAAAATTTTCATTTTAGCTTATTTTTCCATCTGCAGTACAGCCATAATAAACGGTCCGACACCTTTCAAATCGTTGCTCACCACTGGTTCACTGATATAGTACTCGTATGTACCGTCGCGATAAGGATTACCACCCAAACCAGCCACACTGCATATCTGGTTTAAATTTACCAGGCCGTTCGGTGCCACTGTAATCAAATTATCAATAATACCGCTGTATCCGTTTGCGGCTGCCTGCCAGCAGATGCTGTCGCTGTAATTCATATGAACTGACCGGGCCAACGTATAAACAAACATAGCCGAAGCCGATGCTTCAAGATAGTTCCCGGCCCGACCACCCTGATCCAATACCTGGTACCACAATCCGGTTTTCTTATCCTGATATTTCACGATGGCCTTATTCAGATCGTTGAGAATAAAAACCAGCTGTTCCCTGCGTGGATAATTAACCGGTAAAAAATCAAGTATATCTACCAGCGCCATGGCATACCAACCCATAGCCCGTCCCCAAAAATTAGGGGAACAGCCGGTTTCAGGATTAGCCCATTTTTGTCCATTACTTTCATCCCAGCCATGGTAACGCAGACCAGTCCTGGGATCGCGGGTATGCACATCAATCAGCAGTATCTGATTGATAACATCTTCATAACCAGCCGGCTGGTCAAACATTTTTGAAAATTCCAGGTAAAAGGGAGCGCTCATATAAATGCCATCAAGCCAGATTTGCCAGGGGTATATTTTTTTATGCCAAAATCCGCCGGACTTGGTACGCGGCTGTTCACTCAGTTGTTTACGAATTAAAAAAACTGCCTTGCGGTATTTTTCTTCAGGCGTAGTTTTATATAGAGCTAATAACACTTTACCAGAATTGATATTATCAATGTTATAATCTTCCAGTTGATAGGTTTTGATATTGCCATCTTCCTGCACATAGGAATCGACCACCCGCTTTACATAGTCATAATACCTGGTTGTACCGCCGCCGCCATAGGCCTGCCACAGATCCAGCAGTGCTTTTAGAAATAAACCGGTCTGATAATTCCAATTGCCTTTAGGATAATCCGGGGTATATTGCAGTGAATCACCCTGGCGATATAGTTCTGATTCGGCCATGCGCACCGACCAGGGCAAACTATCAGCTATAATAAAAGATGGTACCAGCTGTGTTTGCCGATCACTTTTATTTTTCTGACATGCACTCAGCAGCAGAATGACAGCACCACTCAGAAACACCGCTTTCGAGAATCCAATCCATTTCCCAAGTTTTAATCTGCTTATCCGTTCCATGCAATGCTCCTTCAACCTATTTATATCATAATTATGATTATTTTTTACAGTATTTTTCGACAACTTCGATCCAGCGTTTAGCTTCTTCAATCATTTTTACAGGTTGATTTATATCTTTAGTCAGAGCAGAACCACAGTAAATACCGAGGGGATCACTCTGTACGATCTGGGGCAGATTATTAAGGGAAATTCCACCAGTATATATAACGGTAAGATCTTTATAAGGACCCTGCCAGGTCTTCGACATTTCATAAAAGGCAATTTGAGGTGTTACAGCCGGGAAAAGTTTATACATCCACTGGTAGGGATAGAGTCGGGGCAGGTCTTCATACAGACATTTCAGTATCTTCGACTTATGTGAGAGTTGTTTGCCCACATCAGCTAAACCACCGGGAACACACATGATATCACGTTTTACACAGAATTCTACAACTTCTGGAACATAATCTGCCGAAACGACACCGGCAACACCGGTTTTAATCGCTTTTTTAGCCTGGTCTGTGGTCATTACTGTACCGGCTAAGATCAGAGCATTTTTATCTTTATTCAAAACTGCTTTAATCCCATTCAGTGCTGCCTGTGTCCGGAAGGCGATTTCCAGGACAATTCCCAGGGGCGTTAGTGCTTCATAGGCCTGCACACAATGCTCCGGTTGAACCGGCGACAACAGGGCGATTAGTCTCCAGGTCTTTAAGCGCTGGTAGATTTCGAGTGATTTATTCATACTTTTGACAACCTCACCTAACGGGTCGGAAAAAAAATGCTCACCCTATTTGAAAAAGATGATCTGCAAAACAACAATTTATACCGCCTGGTAATCCTAATTTATAAAGAATCAGGTCACGTTAATATTGTCTGCAGATCGACCAGAAACATTCCAGAATATAGGGAACTAAACATTATAATAAAGTCGATTACTGTGAAAAACTGTGAAAAACTCACCATTTCCCCGCTTATTGTATTTGAACAAACTATTTCCGAGGCTCTGGCTATAAATCAAATCAAACTAGTTTGAATTTAGATTATAAAAATTTTATTGATTAAAAAAATTTACATCAAATATATATATTCTTTATATTGTTTTAATTATTTGACTATAAACAACGGATTATGACGATCCATTAGAAAATACAACAATAAATTTTCTTAATAAAAGTAAATTTTATTATCAAGCGTGATCAAAAATAATCCGATGTTTGAATTATATGCTTAACGATTCTACCCGACAAAATTTACTGGATAAGATTTTAAACAGTAAAGAATTCTGTTTTTCTCCGATTTATAGCCATTATCTGAAATACTTGGTTGAATCCAGCCTGAGGGGAAAAGTTCTTAAAGAGACAACTATTGCCATAGAGGTTTTTGGCAAAGAAGCGGATTTCAATCCGGCTGAAGATACCATTGTACGCTCCCATACCTATTCTCTGCGTAAAAAACTGGAGCGGTATTATTTTACCGAAGGCAAGACTGATAAATACTGTTTAAAAATTACTAAAGGCCATTATGAGGCACAATTTATTCAGGCAGCTGAAAATTTCTATACACCGAAGTATGTTTTTTACTTTTTGCATAACTACTACCAACTCATTCTTATTGTTCTGTTGCTACTCGGTTTGATTATCTTATGGTTCAACTCCCGGTCTATTCAAAAGCAATTAGATAGTTACACTGTTATCGATAAAGATGACCCTATCTGGGGTGAATACTTACAGTCCCCACTACCGATATTGATAGTCGTGGGTGACCATTATGTATATAACATGTATTTTAATGAATTTGACCGGCTTATCGGAGTTCGTGACGGACAAGTAAATTCAACTGAAGATTTTGATACATTACGTTCTGCACATCCAGATCTCAGATTAACCCCGCCATCAGAACCTTACTTCCCGTATCACAGCGTTTGGAGTTTACCTCCACTCCTGTCTCTGTTTCTTTCAGCTAATCAGAAACCGATCTTGAGAAAATCATCGGATATAAATCCGCAAATTCTTGATATGTATAATCTGGTTTTTGTCGGTAGTATAAAAACCCTTTACACCCTCAAACATACCCTGGCCCGTTCCCACCTTAACTTCGAGATAGCACCACACCGTATTATCTATACGGTACCCGACTCTACAGCTCCACGAATTTATAGTACCAACCTGCATTCCTCTGGTCCTAACGAAGATCTGGTCATTGCGGTGAAACTTCCCGGTCCTGTAAAAAATTCAATCTTTATTATTGCTTCCTACCATTCGCTCGGGGCACCGCATATTGTTCAATACTTAATAAGTCGGGAACAGCGCAAGGAATTAGAGGATATTTTCAATCAGAAATACCAGCATATACCAAAATATTTTGAAATACTTTTTCGCGTAGTCGGTATTGATAAAACAGCCTATACTACGCAAGTTTTGGTATGTAATCAGATAGAGGAAAATTAATTATCACTATCCGGATGTGAATATAATTTAGATGCTTTCTCAGCCGAGACGGTGATTCCCTTGATCAGCGCCGAACTGAATCCTTCATGTTCCATCTGGTTCAATCCTGCTATGGTGCAGCCGCGGGGAGTGGTTACGCGGTCTATTTCATGTTCGGGATGATGTTTGGTGCTCAACAATAAAGTTGCTGCCCCCCGTGCCGTTTGTGAGGCAATAGCCAGTGCATCATGGGCATGAAATCCTATCTCGATCCCTCCCTGGGAAGCAGCACGGATTGCCCGCAAAAAGAATGCTACTCCACATGCTCCTAAAGCGGTGGCGGCAACCATTCTTTCTTCATCGATCAGCAATGTTTTACCAACCGAATCAAAAATAGACTTGGCAATATCAATGGCTGGCCCGTCTGCCGTCTCAGAGGCGATACAAGTCATCGATTCGCGGACTGCGATGGCGGTATTGGGCATTGCACGAATAATCGTGATTTCCTTGCCAACCTGCCGGCTGATTTGTTTGATATAGATACCAGTAACTATAGAAACCAGAATATGATTAACCGGTTCCAGGTCCGGTTTGATTTCTTCCAGCACACCATCAACCTGCCGTGGTTCGACAGCGATGATAATCACTTTGGAGTTTTTGACGGCTTGACGATTATCAGTTCCGACTTTGAATCCCTGTTTTTTCATTTCATCGAGTAGATGTATTTGCCGTCTGGTCAACATGATATCTTCGGCAGCAAAACGTCCTGATTCGATTAATCCATTGGCGATGGCCATACCAATGTTACCTGCGCCGATAATGGCTATACGAATTTTCTTCACCTTTTTTACCCTTTTAATTTATATGTATTTTTCTTTAGCTAATTAACTTTTCAATTTGAAATACTTTAATACTGATTGTCCTGCTTATTTAAGTCAGGTGTCTCACCTGTGGCAGGTATTTAAAATATCGATGATGGCCTGTCTGGCCTGGCCGATACCCAATATTTTATACTACATAAATTTTTTGAAGAAAACAATACCAGAAATATATTCCAAGATCCAATAGACAAATTCCAAGTATCAAATTCCAAATTCCAAGTAATGCTTTGTGTTTGGAATTTGGATTCTGGTATTTGGTATTTGGTATTTTCGCCTTGGAATTTAGAATTTACTCTCTATATTTCAATCGACTCCAGTTTAGGCACGAGTAAATGAATTATTCCAAAAGCAATCAAATAAAGTAAACCGCAAATTAAAAAGATCAGCATATAACTTCCGGTGAACTCCAGAATCAATCCGGCCGCGGCGGAAATAAGCATCCCGCCGATAGCCCCGGCCGTTCCACCGAAACCTACCACTGAGCCAACCACCTTGCGTGGAAAGACATCCGAGGTAATGGTGAACAGATTGGCCGACCAGCCCTGATGCGCTGCTGTGGCCAAACTCAACAGAGCTACTGCTACCCAGAGATTTGAAACCTGTGAGACCAGTATAATCGGCGTTACCAATACTGCACAAATAAACATGGCCATCTTGCGGCCTTTAGTGACTGTCCAGCCGCGTTTAATGAAAAATGATGACAACCAGCCGCCGGTTATACTTCCTACATCGGCCATCAGGAATATGATAATTAATGGCAACCCGATCTTATTCAGGGTTATACCATGCTTGGAATATAAAAACTTTGGTATCCAGAATATATAAAACCACCAGGCCGGATCGGTTAATAATTTACCCATAGCGAAGGCCCAGGCCTGTCTATATTTTATTAAGCTCAACCAGGGAATTTTGACGGGTGTATCGGGTGGATCCGCCTGAATATAAGCCATCTCATTCGCTTTTAAATATCTGGATTTCTCTGGTTTGTCATAGAAAATAAGCCATAGGATCACCCAGACTAATTCTATGGCAGCGGTTACAATGAACGCCATCCGCCAGCCGTATTGTATGGTTATCCAGGGAACCATCAATGGAGCAAGGATAGCACCGATATTCGAACCGGAATTGAATAATCCGGTAGCAAAGGCTCTCTCTTTTTTGGGAAACCATTCAGCAACGGTCTTGATGGCTGCCGGAAAATTGCCCGCCTCGCTGATGCCCAGGGCGAATCTGGCTGTGGCAAAACCTCTTACCGAGCCGGCCAGGGCGTGACCCATCGAGGCCAGACTCCAGCAGATCAGCGCCAAACAATAACCGAGCTTGGTGCCCAAACGGTCAATCAATCTGCCCACCAGCAGCAGGCCGATGGCATAGGCAGCCTGAAAGGCGATTACAATATGGCTGTAATCCAGTTCACTCCAGCCAATCTCCTTCTCCAGAAAGGGGGCTAATATCCCGAAAACCTGTCGATCGATATAATTAGTCGTAGTTGCAAAAAACAATAATGCGACGACGACCCAGCGATAGCGTCCCCCCGGTCCGGCCACAGGTGCTGGATTATGTCGCTCTTCCCAGGTCAAATCTTTTGTTCTGTTTATTGACATTGGATCTGCCTTTGTGTTGTTTTTTTCTAATGTAAACTATATAAAATCGAATTCTGATTCAACTATTATCTCAGATCTTCTGAGTGGAAAAAACAGACCGGCTGGACCAGTTATGGGACGATTGTGTCAAATCATCATTTTAACACAATCATTTTATTAGTTTGCAGATATGTACCGGCACTGATTTTGTAAAAATAAACTCCAGACGAAACTGTCCGGGCATCCCAGGTGACACTGTGCGTACCCGCGGACACTTCCTGGTCTACCAGTGCTGCTACTTCCTGCCCGAGCAGATTAAATACTTTAAGCGAAACATAACCGCTCTGTGGAACTGAGTACCTGATCTGTGTCAGCGGATTAAACGGATTCGGATAGTTCTGGCCAAGTGCAAAATCTTCTATTTGGTTTCCCTGGTGAATAGCGACATCATCGGCAATTTTTACCAAACCATCGATAGCTGCTTCCAGGTTATCCTTTGCTGTACCCAGGGCATCGGCAGCCGATACTGAATTTGAATAATTCTGATCCATGGCAGTGTGGGCAGAGGTTAATGTTGCTGCAAAAACTGACCATGATTCGGCTGTATAATCACTCTCATGCAGAGTATCCGCATACGCTGTAAGTGAATCTAAAGAATTATAATAGTTCCCCACGTCAACCACTGCATAAAACGCCGGTTTGCACTGGTTATCGGCATCCCAGAGTGAAGAAGCCTGATCGGTTTTAAACGTGTATTGATCATTCAAGTTCTCTTTGCTTAACCGTGTTCCGCCGCTGGTGTAGCCGGAACGAAAAAGTTCGGCCGGGGTTTGGTTGTGCCAGACCAGAGTATGTCCGCGAAATGTAAATTCCTGCCGCCAGGCCCAGTTAAGTTGTGCAATCAGATCGCCGTTAAACCTCACTCTGGGATGGGTGTCTACAGAATCTTTATCCTCGGCAGAGGCAGCAGTATACGCTGCGGCACTGGCAGAGATATCAACCGTATACACCGGCTTCATGTTCTTGCCTGGGGACATGCTGTTCATATGGAATTGTATCAAATACCCCCCATTAGCTTCAACAACTGCCGACTGGCCCGGTACATACAGATCATCCGGTAAACCTATATGTCTGTAGGATAACAGGCAGCCAATATAAAAATCATTTGTATAAACATCTTTAAGCGCGGGAACGTTTGTCTGAACTGTATCCGTATGGGCCATT
>CAYSHN010000160.1:0-7673 GCA_964430815.1 uncultured Calditrichota bacterium
TTATTCAAGAATTCTTCATAATCCTGTTCCCCAATCTGAATTTGTTCAGCACGGGCTATGGCTTCCTGCAAATAGAACCACTTGATATTGAAGAGGGCGTCAGTACGGTAATTTTTTCTGGCCTCCTCTACATCGATCTTGGCATCCTTCTTTGTTATTTCTGTAACAATCTTATCCAGATATTCCTTGACCATCGCTTCCGGAACTTCAAAAGGATTTTGCTGTAACAATTCGTGCACTACCTGGTTATAAAAATGCTGCTCCGATTCCTGTCCCCAGTGGCGGGCTAACTGTTCCTTGACCATTTCCCGTAACTTGTCCACCGTATCTACACCAAGATTTAACTCTTTGACAAACTCATCGTTCAATTCCGGTAATTCGACACTTTCTATTTTTTTTATATTCACTTGATAGCGTTCTTTCTTGGCCGGGATCAATTTCTTGATCCCCCGTTCCGCATACCGTTTCTCAATAAATTTATCTTCACCTGCTGCCAATCCGAGCATCTGTTCCTCTAACTGCGGATCAAATTTACCTGCACCCAACTGAATTTGGATATCACTGTATTTTTTGCCTACCAGCGGCATACCCGATTCATCCAGTTCCTGCATGTCAATAACCAGATGATGTCCTGGCTGAGATTTACCTTCGACCGGCGCAACGACTGCTTTCTGCTGCCGCAATATCAGCAATTGATCTTCTACATCCTCTTCGCTGATCCGGTAGATTTCCTTTTCCATTTGCAGATCTTTGTATTCTTTTAATTCAATTTCCGGATAGGTTTCCACTTCAACTTCCATGAGCAGGTTTTTTTCATCATCAAAGTTAAAATTCTTCACTTCCGGCGGATTGAATGGTAATATATTCTTTTCTTTAACACTTTTTTCAAAACCATGTTGCAGGGCTTCATCAATAGTATACTTTTCAATGGCATCGGCAAAGCGAGTCAGAATAATGTTTTGTGGGACCCGTCCTTTCCTGAATCCTTTAATAGCCGCCTCTTTTTGTACCACTTTTATTTGTTGTTCACGGATCGATTGTACTTCATCCGCAGATATCTTTATCTTCAACTGTTTACGGCAGGCACCGATATTAGTAATTTCAGCTGTGACCATTCTGATCCTTTCTGCTAGGCCAATTAGATATTAAACAGAAATGAAATTTACCTTTTCCATATTCTAAATGCAAGATGTTAATCCGGCCGTTTTTGACTCTAACAGGGTCAACAGATCTGTCTTGGTCATTTTGACACACCAGCACATCAGAGGTTACTCGCTATGATAAGGTTCAAAATGCTCTTTGATTTCCCGAATGATTTGAATAAAACTCTGCTCGATGCCCGACAGATCCTCCCGGCTAAAGGTAATCGGACAATGCTGATCCAGGTGAGTAAAATAAAAATTTACCGTGTATTCCTGCTGCTGCGGATATAACTGGGCCAGCAACAAAGCATAGGTTTGGATCTGGATGCGGTATCGTTCCAGCACTTCCTGCACCTGCGTCCGGTCAATGCGGTTAGTCTTATAATCCAGGACTTCCCATTGTCGTGTTTCGTTCTGAAAAATTTTATCCAGGGTACCGGTGATAAAATCACTTTCCAGTTGCATGAGTACTTTTACTTCATTTTGAGATACAGCGGCTGTTAGTACCCTTTGGATGATAGGAGAATTACGGATTTTTTGTACCAGTTCCTGTACATCTTGCCGCAGCTCTTCGATCAGATTTTGATCACTGATTTCAAATTCAAACAACCAGCGTTCAATGTCTTCCTGTGGATAAAATTGCAGATAGCGATGCAGCAATTTTCCCTTTAGCAAGGCCTTATCTTCTAAAGATGATGTCAACCGAAAACTTTCATAATCCCCTTCAAAATAGCCCAGATGATAACGGCGGTAATAGTCCTCCTTATTCTGCCGGAAAGCCATTAATTGAGTAGCAGAAAAAATCTCTCCAGTCGGATGGTCAGAGATACTTCTCAGGAACAGGGGCAATTCTCGAGAGGCATGTTTTTGCTTTACTATTTCTTTTAACTGTTGCAAGGAACCAAAAACCTTGCTGAAAGTAGTATCTGCACTCAAAGTAGTAGTCAAGGTCGTTCGTCGTATATGGATAGTACTTTTCTCCCAGCTGAGATTTTCCCCCTCCTCAAGATCCTGTGGCTGCCGCTGAATTGCTTGCAGTAACCAGTACAGCGGTGTCTCAACTGGTACTTTTTGGTCATCACAATACGCACTGAGTATAAGTTGGTCCTGGGCCCGGGTGCAGCCAACATAAAACAAGCGCTTCAATTCGGCCAACTCCTTTTGCCGCAGTTCCCAGCGAACCAGATTAAGCAGGTAATAAGAATCAGATTTTGGGCAGACCGGTGGTAATCCCATTTTACGGATGCGGGAAATCAGACCAAGCTTTTCATCAAAATAAGATTCATCGGCGCGCGGGGCACGGATTTTTTGCTCCAGATAAGGAAGAAACACCACAGGAAATTCGAGGCCCTTGGCCTGATGAATTGTCATTACTTTTACGGTAAACTGATCCTCCAGTGCCAGCGGTGCTTCTCCCTCCTTGACCTGGGTATGGATCAGATTATGCAAATAACCGGTAAATTCACTGATCGTGGTAAAACCAGTTTGTTCAAATTCGGTAGCCAGGGCCAGAATTTTATCCAGATTAGCTGCCAGCTGTTCTCCCTGCAACTGGGCACACATCACTGTGCGATAGCCGCTTTGCTGGAATATTTCCCGCAGTAACTCGGAAAAATAAACACGATCCCGCCGGTTCAACCAGCCTTTGGCCTGCTGCCGGAAATAATCCAGTTTATCCTGCTCTGCAACATCTAAATCAGTGATCGTTTTCAGGTGCTCCATTTTTTTCCAGTAGCTGCTGCCATTATTCGCCAGGGCCAGAAACAGTAAAGTGTCATCCGAGATGTTGGCAAATGGTGAACGCAGTAAACCGATCAATGCCGGATCATCATGAGGATTCAACAGGAAGCGCAACAGATGATACACATCATAAATCTCCTGATGCTGATAGAAACCAATACCACCGATAGTTTTAAAGGGGATATCCTGCCGGCGCAATTGTTCCTCGATAGCAATTAAATGATTACGGGTACGCAACAGCACTGCGATCTGGCCCGGTTGAATATCGTGATCTTTCAATATCTTTCTTATTCGCTCACCAACGAATTCTGCCTGAAGATCAGATTCACCGGTATCTTCCAACAGGGCAAATTCTACCTGTCCCCCATCTGTATCAAAGCGCTTGGTCGATAAAGGGGAATACTCTACCTCCCACTGATTCGTCTCGGACGGTTGCATAATCCGGCTGAAACAGGCATTAATAAAACAGGTCAAATTGTCTTTAAAACGAAAACTCTCTTCAAATACCACATTGCCGTGATACTTTTCTGCCGCAGCAGCACCGGCGAATTCCTGGCGGACGCGGTTAAAAACGCGTACATCGGCATTACGAAAACCGTAAATTGATTGCTTGGGATCACCGACGATGAAAAATTTATTCTGCATCAATTCGCCCAGGTTTGCAATTACTTCCCATTGCAGCAGATTGGTATCCTGGAATTCATCTACCAGGATGAACTTGAACTGAGCGGCAATACGGTCGCGCAAGTCTGCATTATTCAATAATAATTCCCTGACCAGTATCAGCATGTCATCAAAATCAATCCAGCCTTGTTCTTTTTTCCTGGCGGTATAATTTTTTTCCACTTGAGCGTATAATTGATATAATTTTGGCAACTGTTGTAACACATAATGGTCCACCATGCCGGGTGGAGTTAACGAAGTTTCTTTTAACCAGCGGGCGATCGGCACCAACATTCCGGAAAGTCGTTTTAAATGATCCGCCGATCCATTTTTCCAGGATTTATCCCCTCCCAGGGGAGCGAGAACTTTATAGGCAGTAGCCTGACTGGTGGTACAGGTCTGAGCCAGTGCCAACAGATTATTCCAATAATCCAGGTTCGATCGATCGGTACTACTGGAAAATTTTTCTATGATTTCACGTACTTTCTGCGCTTGCTTATGGTCTTGCTTTGTACTGGAAATTTCGCTTAGAATCGTAGTACTAACCGCTTGTACCTGCTCAAATGGATAATCCTGGAAAGTCGTCAATACCTGATTAAAGAAAAGGTTGGATAATTCCTGGTATAGTATTTCTACGGAAGAGTTCTCATATTTCTGCAGCAGTCTTAACATTTCAAAGCGGTGTTCCAAACCTGTATGTAATAATTTCTGAACCAGCCTGGTACCGAATAATCTGAATAGATCCAGCCAGTGCTGCTCATCAGTACTGATTTTTTCAAGTTCACTGCGAATAGTTTGTTCAATCAACAGTTCATTCTGCATTTCGTTCAATTGGTTGAAATCCGGATCCAGTCCTGCTTCGACCGGATATTCACGAAGAATTCGCAGGCAAAAGGCATGTATAGTCGAGATATATGCAGAACTCAGCCGGTCACGCAGTAAAAGCAGTTCCTGGCGGCGGGAAAGATCCGTTGTCTGTTTCAGCAGTTCATCCAGACGCCTGGCTACCCGATTCATCATTTCGGCTGCTGCTTTATTGGTAAAAGTGATCGCTAAAATTTCACGGATATCCACCTTTTCCGTGAGCAGCAGATCGAGATAACGTTCTACCAGTACCCTGGTTTTCCCGGTACCCGCCCCAGCAGTTACAGCCAGATTGAGATTACGCTGCAGCGCCAGACACTGCCGCGGAGTTAAATTTCCTATGCTGTGATTGTCACTTTCCTGCATGCGGTTAATTTAAGCGGTACATCTTAGTGATGCATTAATATTTATTTATACACCGCAGAGGTTGGATTTATGGCCAGGCGATTTCTAGGTGGCTTCAGTGAATCTTGAAAATATCAAAAAACAGGGAGTACTTTTGAGGTTGGAGTACTCCCTGTCAGCATAGCTACAAATTTATTCCAGGTCTACAGCGATCCTGGTCGCTTTTACTTTTTTTCTATCACTTAACGTTTTTTTAGGCCCGGCTGGTGCAGATTTAAACTTGGCCTTTTGCTTTTCCATGATCAGTTTTGGTCCGGAGTCTGTTGCTGGACCAAATTTGGCCCGCACTTTTTGATCACCGCTGCGGGTGTTCTTTACTATTTTTACCGGAACTCTCTGTGCAGACTTGATCGACTGCTGCTGGTAATTGGTGACACGCTCCTGATTATTCTGCTGCACTGCGTATCTATTTTTGTGTATGGTTGAATGCGATGTTGTCTGTTCTCCCAGTTGAATCTGGTTTTGATTTGATGGTTGCATTTTAACCGGTTTATTTGTCTGCTGAGCCCAACTGCTCAGGGCAAAAAACAAGATCAAACCAATTATTGATATCTTTTTCATATATTCCTCATACTGTTTAATAAACTAATTCATTTTTTTTCATACTATTAATTAGCGGCAGTTACGTCGAGCCATTCTCCATGAGTTTCTACGGAGTTTTTATTCTTAGTGATTGTGTATTCAACATAAATGCGGAATATTAAATCAAAACTTGAAAGAACATTCCAGTCAGTGGTGTACTCGTAACTGCGTGAATCAGGGTTCGATGTATCTATCGCAATGTAAAAACCGGATCCATAATTCTGACGATAACCAGCAAAGAACACATTAAGTGCAGATATATCAACATCGACCGGGTAATAGTTATCGCCATCGTAAGCGATAAAAACATCACCGGATTCATAAAGGCTGGAATTTGGATAATTATGAATAGAAGAATCCCATAGTTTGAAGCGGGCATAGGAATAAGAAGCATTCCGTTGAGTTGTGTACAGATAAAGCTCCCGTACTGCACAGCTGGTTGTACCTGTTGGCTTGTTAAAACGAACAGCAAGATCGGAAGGGGAGGTCGAGGAATAATCGGATTCATAAACACTGTCATCATACCAAATCCAGTTACCGGAAAGTTCAAATTGAACATCATTCAATTCAGGATCTGATATTGGATCAGCAGTATCTTCAGCATTGTACCCTACATCATAGTACACCTCAATCATGAAATCATAAAGGTCATAGGGCAGATCTACGACTGTATAAGCAACCGCATCAGCCGAACTGGCCCCGTTGACAGTGAAGTTTTCGGTTACAGCCAATAAATTGTAACTGCTGCTGCTGTAACTTTTCTGATAGATGGCCAGATATGCATAAGTGGTTATACCCAGATTAACATCTATATCAACGATCAGATCAGCCTGCGTAGCATAACCATCCTGGTCACTATCGACTACATTATCCCAGTAGGCATCAGCAATGGTCAAAGCGGCATCGGTTATCGATTCTTCGACAGGTATATCGGTAAGAACATCCTCAAAAACATCATCATTGTAGCTGGCCAGTTCCAGGATAGCATTATTGGGATCGGACTCTTTAAATACCCAAATCATGAAATCATAACTGCCTTCCTGTAATTCACCATTGGGGGAACCTATTGAAATATATTTCGCATCAGCGTCAGTTGAACCGTCGATGGTAAAAACCACGCTTTCCATATAGAAACCATACAGGGCTGTATCCAGTGGATCAGTATAACGATAATATACCTTAATGAATAAATCCGTACTGCCACTACTGACATCCAGATCAAAATTCAGGTGAAGATAGGAATAGTAACCATCACCGTCATTATCAACAGCATCAGGCTCCGAAAACCAGACATTATTGAACGAAACAACCTGCTTTTTCGTTTTTGATTCGCTGCTGGAAGTACAATTGCTGAAATAAACAGATAAGAGTAAAATAATAACAAAGCAGCAGAGTCGCTTGAAGATCTTCATAAAAAACTCCTTACATTAATAAAAAAATAGTAACAGTTAATCATCATTTGGTACGAATTGAATTTAGAGTATATATAAATATTAATCATCAGACAGACAAAATCAATATTTTTATTTTCGGTATAAATTTAAAAGAAATAAGATCTAATTTCCTGCGCTGGAAGCCGCAAGTGTTTTTAACTTGGCCACATCTTTGCGGCAAATCTTACTATAAGGACAATAATTCTGGCAACGTTCATCTTCCGGTTGAGTAGTATGCTGGAATTTTCCCCGGATGATATTTTCAGTATAGTCGAAAACAAAATCCAGGGATCGACCGATCAAATCTTGCAGGGTTATTTCCTCTCCCTCTATTTTGACCGGCAGAAGAGTCTTAACCTTTTTCTTATCAAACCACTCAGGTCGAAGGCTACTATCGGCAAAAACCGTATAGCGTTGACAATGATCGGCATCGCGCACCTGATAATATCCGGCGGCCATGGGAGTAACCTGTGGCAGCAGTCGGCCAATCATATGTAAATATACCGGCAGTTGTAAACTGTTTCCTTGATAAAGATCTTCGACCTTTACGTTGTCCACCCTGCTGCTGATCTTATAATCAAAAACAAGCAGTTGCTGCTGTTGATTTATATCCACCCTGTAGATCTTGCCGATCAACCTGACCTTTTTGCCCTGTTGCTGAATTGTAATAGCCCGCGGGCTGGAAAGAGGATCCTGGTACCGACCGCTCCCGGCACGACCGAAGGCAACCTCAAAATAGGCCGGACGAAATCCGGAAGCGGGTATTTCTGTGGCTTCCAGATCGATAAACTTTTTCCATAATCCTGGCACACCTTCACGACCAAAATACATTTCTTTTTCCAGG
>CAYSHN010000161.1:0-6361 GCA_964430815.1 uncultured Calditrichota bacterium
CAGAGTTCGGTGGTGTTTCCTAACTGGCAGGTAGAACTTATAGGCAAATGGCAGGTCGTGATTACTTTAAAAATGAAGACCATTAAAAATAAAAAACGGTCAAAATAATATGGACAGTCAAAAACGTAAACTTATAGCCATTATCAGCCTGATCGTTCTGGTATTGACGATCATAGTCGTAATGATAAAAGTAAACGCGATGCTCTTTTCGCAAGGCGGCCAGCAGGAGCGGATTAAGAATGAAACTAAATTCAGGGAGATTGTAAATTATATTTCCTCTTATTATGTTGATGAAGTGAACTGGGATGAAGCCTACCAGAATGCAACCAGGTCAGTCCTGGAAAAATTAGATCCGCATTCTGTTTATGTTTCAGCCAGCGAAGTAGAGACCAATGAAGAAAGTTTTCAAGGTCAGTATCAGGGTATCGGAATTCAGTATGATATCATCGATGGTTATATCACCGTGATTACGGCCGTACACGATTCACCTGCCGATAAAGTAGGATTATTAGCCGGAGATCGGATTGTCAAAATAGATGGTAATTCGTCGGTTGGTATTGATCAAAGCGAAGTACCGCGTCTGCTGAAAGGGAAAAGCGGAACCTCAGTTCAGGTTACGGTTTTGCGGGAAGGTATCAGCGATTCGCTGGAGTTTACGATCATCCGTGGGGCTATACCACTATATTCGGTCACTGATTATTTCATGAATGCGGACAGCATTGGTTATATTTATCTTAGTCGCTTCGCCAAGACAACTGAGCAGGAACTTGATCAGGCGCTTACAACCTTGGAAAACCAGGGTATGCAACGGTTGGTGCTGGATTTACGCTGGAATGCCGGAGGTTTATTGGATCAGGCGGTGAAAGTATCTTCACGTTTTATACCTGGACACCAGAAAGTCGTATTTACGCGTGGACGTCTACCCGAATTTGATGAGGAATTTTATACCGATACGTATGGCCGCCGTAAGGTGCGAGATTATCCCCTGGTTGTATTAATCAATTATGCCTCGGCTTCAGCGGCAGAGATTGTAGCCGGAGCGCTCCAGGATTATGATCGCGGTTTGATCGTGGGCACGACCAGTTTTGGCAAAGGACTCGTGCAGCGAGAATTTCCACTGCGTGACAACTCCCGTTTACGACTGACCATTTCTAAATATTATACACCCAGCGGGCGACTAATCCAGAAGCCCTATAAGGGTAAAAATGTTGAACAATATTATCAGGAATCTACAGACAGTCTGACTTTAAAGTATGCGAGTACCGATAGTACTGACACTTTGCATAACCGGTCGTTATATCATACCAGCAGTGGCAGGAAAGTATATGGGGGAGGAGGCATAAATCCCGATGTGATTATTGAACCGTCCAGTCAAATATACTCTCCATTACTGATTCAGCAGATCAGGGAGAAGCATCTTTTTTTTGAAACAGCTGCCCATTACGCCCAAAACCATCAATACTGGAAAGATGATCTGGATCGCTTTTTAACTGAATTTAAAATGGATAACCGTTTACTGGATGAGTTCCTTTCACTGGCCACACAAAAAGGAATGGTGATCACGGCAGAAGAATTGAAGCAACATCGACAGTATATTGCGATATCCTTAAAGGCCGAAATCGCCCGTAGCCTGTGGGGAAGTGATAAATATCACCGGGTTTTACTGGAAGAAGATAATCAATATCAAACTTCGCTACGATTATTTCCTGAAGCTAAACAATTGATGGTCCAACTTGAAAAATCGACTTCAACAACTGATTCTGCCCGATGAATTAAAGATAAAATTATTTAGTTTTAACTATATTTTCCCTCTGATTTTAACCTATTTTGAATGATTAGACATTCATAAAGGGGATTTTTAGAATCCCCTTTTTAAGTGATTATAAATCCTGGTGAATTAATCTTTTTAACACATAGACTACAATTATTCTTCAATATTTAATATATTTAGGCTTTGAGTAAAAATATTCAGTACACCAACTAAAAAAAAGGGATCAAAGAGCCACGTTCAGAAGGGAGTTTTAATGGATAAATCGAGTAAGCGAACAGCTATCGGTGTTGATTTGGGAGGAACGGCGATTAAATTTGCACTGGCGACAGAAGATGGTAAAATAATTAAAGAGGATAAAAGACCGACGAATACAGAAGCAACAGTAGAAACAATTCTGGCCAATCTCAGCGACGCGATTAAACAGATGATAAGATATGCGGAGCAGCAAGGGCATCGACCGGTAGCAGTCGGTATGGGTACTCCGGGCAGTGTAGAAATCCATACTGGTTTTTTAATGGGTTCAACACCAAATTTTTTACACTGGCGGAATGTTGAAATTAAAAAAGAACTCGAGCGAGAAGTTAAATTACCAGTATTTGTGGACAATGATGCTAATTTAATGGCACTGGGAGAAACCCGATTTGGTGCAGGTATAGGTCATCATGATGTTATTTGTCTGACTATCGGTACGGGTGTGGGGGGAGGAATTATTATCGACGATAATTTATATCGTGGTTTCCATTGTGCCGGTGCAGAACTGGGGCATTTATCACTCGAGCTGGAAGGTTTACCATGCAAATGTGGGGGCAAGGGTTGTTTAGAAGCGTATGCTTCGGCATCTGCTATGTTGAAGAATTTCAAAGGTCATTATGAAAAGAATAAAATCCCATTTCATGCCGAGGAAATGGATGTCCGATTTATTTTTAAACTTTATCGTCAGAATGACGCAATTGCCAGGCAGGTAATCGAAGAAGCCTGTTATTATCTTGGCCGGGGACTGGCCACTCTGATTAATATTTTTAATCCAAGTATGTTTATTATTGGCGGAGGCGTTGCTGAAGCCGGAGAAATATATCTGAGTAAGGTTCGTGAAATCGCTTTTCAATATGCCATGGAAAAACCCCGGGAAGGCGTACAGATCGTTGGAGCCAAATTGGGAAATAAAGCGGGTTATCTGGGGGCTATTTCTTTTGCACTTGAATCCATCGATAAAGGGTGAAAGAATTTAGTGGTATGAAATACCTTTTCATTCTCAATCCAATTTCAGGAGCAAAAAACCGGACTGAGGATATCATTGATTTCATTGCGGCTGAAATGGCTACCAGCGGCCATCAGTACGATTTTGCCTGTACCACACATGCCGGTGAAGCCAGGGCACTCTCCGAAAATGCTGTTCAGGAAGGGTATGACATTATTGTAGCAGCTGGTGGAGATGGCACAATTAATGAAGTAGCCAGCAGTCTGGTGGGCCGTCAGGCCTGCCTGGGGATTATCCCGCTGGGTTCTGGAAATGGAATTGCCAGAAGCCTGGGTGTGCCGTTGAGTTTAAGTAAATCAATACAGCAGTTGTTACATTCCGGTCAGTTGTTCATCGATATAGGTAAAATTAACGAACGCTTTTTTGTCGGGATCTGTGGCCTGGGTTTTGATGCCAATATTGGTAAAAAATTTCAGGATTTTGGCATACGCGGACCCCTGCCGTATTTTTTTATCGGCTTTAAAGAATTCTTGCTTTACCGGGCCCGGGAATTTAACCTGTATCTGGATGATCAGCAGCTGTTGATCAAGCCGTTACTGGTTGCCATTGCTAATACACCACAATATGGTAATGGTGCCATAATTGCGCCGCAGGCAAATCCCAGTGATGGGATTCTGGATATTTGTATTATACCGCAGGTTAATTTGCTGAAAGCAGCCGCTCTGACCTGGCGCTTATTCCGTGGTACTATACATACTGCTGCCGAATACCTGCATTATCGGGCTAAGGAATTAATAATAACCGGTGATTCCAGCCCCTGTATTATCCATACTGATGGCGAACCTCATATTATGCCGAACGAGTTGCATATCCAGATTATTGAAAAAGCGCTAAAGGTATGTACCGGCAGTGTCTATAGCCAGTATTCAGCAACATGAAAAATATCTATACGATCGCCGCAGAAGTCGACCAGACAGAAGAACAGCGACTTTCACCTTATGCAACCAGGGATAGCGAAGCCGTACGTCTGTTCCCCGAAAAAAAGGATAGTTTTCGCCCGCCGTTTGCACTGGACCGTGACCGCATTATTTATAGCGGAGCATTTAGACGCTATACCGGCAAAACTCAGGTGGTCTATTTTGCCTCGATGCTCGATGAACAACTTTCCAGCCGCAGTTTGCATACTTTGAGTGTCGCCCAGATTGCCCGCACTATCGGACGTTTATTGAGACTGAACATAGATCTGATCGAAGCGATTGCACTGGGGCATGATCTTGGCCATCCGCCCTTTGGGCATGATGGCGAAAAATACCTGAGCCTGGTAAGTGAGAAATACGGTCTGGGACAGTTTCATCATAACATTCAGAGTTTACGGGTAGTGGATTTCATTTCCAAAAAAGGAGAAGGATTAAACTTGACTTTTCAGGTAAGGGAAGCCTTGCTTTCTCATGACGGAGAAGTGCATGATCAGAAATTAATACCTGAATCGCAACGCAGTGAAGCAGATATCCAGAATTATATCCGGAAACGGGAAGAGGGACAGGAGGCTATACTTATCCCCATGACCATGGAAGGGTGCGTGGTAAGGTTCAGTGATACCATTGCTTACATCGGCCAGGATATCGAAGATGCGATCCGCCTGGGTCTGATCAAACGAACGGCTTTACCGCCGAAGTGTGTCAAAATCCTTGGTGAAAATAATGGTGCCATCATTGAGTCCCTGGTCCGGGACGTGGTTGAAACCAGTTATGAACAGAATTACATCTCTTTCAGCAAAAAGGTTTCCGAGGCATTGTATCGACTCAAACAATTCAATTATGAGTATATCTATAAAAGCAATAAACTAAAAATCAATCATGAACGTATTGCCAAAGGCTTTGAAAGTTTATTCGCGCTATTTCTGCAGGATATGGAAAAAGAAAATACCAGCAGCCCTATTTTTAGAGATTTTTTGAAAAAGAAATCAAAAAAATATCTGGACAATACCCTAGCTCCTCTAGTTGTACGCGATTTTATTTCAGGCATGACCGACCGTTATTTCACCAAGGTGCTGCAAAATCTGGTCATACCTGAAATATCGCTTGGAGAGTTACAGAATACCTGACAGCAGGATTAAGTGTGGAGGGACGCATGCCAGCCAGTACGTTTAAACGGCTACAATCTGCCATTGAACAATTACAACCAGAAGTGATTGATTTGATGAAAAAATTGATCTCGATCAATTCTGTGGGACCGCAAAACAATGGTCCCGGTGAAACCGAGAAAGCAAATTTTATAAAGGATTATTTACGTCGGTGTGGATTCACGGAATTTAAGGAGTATCCAGCCCCTGATAACACAGTCGCGGATGGTCAACGGCCAAATTTTAGTGTAACGGTGGCCGGCCAGGCAGAGCAGCGAACAATGTGGATTATCACCCATACCGATATTGTACCTCCAGGTGATTTAGCTAAATGGCACAGTGATCCTTATCAGGCTGTTATTAAGGATGGAAAAATATATGGCCGGGGTAGTGAGGATAACCATCAGGGTATTGTTTCGGCGATAATCGCGGCACAGGCTTTTATGAGTACAGGTGTAAAGCCTTATCCCAATTTAAAACTGATTTTCGTTGCCGATGAAGAGACCGGCAGCAAATTTGGTCTGGTACATTTACTGGCTCAACATCCCGACCTGTTTAGGAAGGATGATCTGATCATTATTCCGGATGCCGGTGAAGCCGATGGCCGGCTCATTGAGGTTGCTGAAAAGTCAATTATGTGGATTAAATTTAAAACAACTGGTAAGCAAGTCCATGCCAGCACTCCTGATCAGGGGATTAATGCTTTTCGTGCAGCCGGTCATCTGCTGGTGCAGTTGGAGGAACTGACCAGATTGTTCCCACGCCGTGATAAAGTCTTCAATCCTTCCCGTTCCACATTTGAACCGACCAAAAAAGTAGCCAATGTACCGAATATTAACACTATTCCCGGTGAAGATGTGTTTTATCTGGACTGTCGCGTTCTGCCCATTTATCCAATAAATGATGTTTCCGCAGCAATTAGAAGGATTGCCGACAAGATAGAGACTAAATTCCATGTTAAAATTGAGATTAGTTTCGAGCAGGCTGAGCAGGCCGCACCGGCTACATCCATTGATGCTCCGATAGTCTATTTACTTAAATCGGGAATAAGCAAAGTATATAAGCGGAAAGCACGGCCACAAGGAATCGGGGGTGGAACTGTTGCTGCCATCTTACGGCGCCAGGGATTTCCAGTAGCAGTCTGGAGCACGATGGATGAAGTGGGGCATCAACCTGATGAGTATTGCCTGATTGAAAACATGCTAAACGACGCTAAAGTGTTTGCCTGGTGTGCTTTGGCCAGCGAAAATTTGTGAAAAATAGTTGCATT
>CAYSHN010000161.1:6371-7621 GCA_964430815.1 uncultured Calditrichota bacterium
ATTTTTTGATTTTATAGATTGATTCACGCTTTTCGTAGAATATAACCCCAATTATATCCACTGGGGCTGGGAAATTTGAGGCACTTAAACTTATTGTACAGGCTAACTTGAGCAGCGGCTGCTATACATACTGAAAATTAATGAGTATAGTAGTTTCGTCTTAGATTTTAGCAGGATGCTGACGAAAATGGTCAAACTTATTTTTTACGTATCTCGTTCTCAAAAATTTCATCATCAAGGAAAAACTATACCTGCCACAGCAGGCCATTATCGCCTGAGTGGGGTTTATTCGTTTTTCTAAATTGATATTAAATGAGATCCAAGGTATTAGGGGCGCCCAAATCTATAGTATGTTAAATTTAAAAGATTATTTTGACCGTAATCTGATGGGTATAAAAACAAGTTTAAATAATTTTTAACAAATAGTTAGAAACCGTAAACATTTAACCACTAGGAGGAAATGTAATGTACCAAAAGTATTTACTAATTTAATTATATTCAAACATTCATTCATTTATGAAATCTAACATGTAGGAGGAAATGTGATGTTTATTAAACGCTTGCTGATATTTTTATTAGTGAGTCTCATGCCATTGGCTGTATTTGCACAATCATCCGGCAAAATTACGGGTCATATCATTGATGAAGCCACCAATGAGGCTTTGGTCGGAGTAAATGTAGTTATTGAAAATACAACCATGGGTGCGAATACAGATGTTGTGGGTTATTATTTAATCCTCAATGTTCCTGTTGGTACTTATAGTATACGTGCTTCTACGGTCGGTTATACGGAAACGGTTACCAAAAACGTCCGTGTTTCGGCCAATGTTACCACTGAAATTAACTTCACCCTCAAGGAGACCACTGTAGATCTGGGAGAAGTAATAGTGGTTACTGCTGAACGGCCACTGGTTGAAAAGAACGTTACCCAGAGTTATTCCCTGGTAACCTCGGAAGCAATCGAAGCCATTCCGGTACGTGGTATGAATGGAATTCTCGATTTGCAGGCCAGTGTGATTGTACAGGATGGAAATGTACACATCCGTGGCGGACGTCCGGAGGAAACCGGTTATTATTTAGATGGAGCCAATATTGTAAACCCGATGACTAATACCCCTGGTGTTTACATCATCCAGGAAGCGGTAGAAGAAGTTCAGGTACTTGCCGGTGGATACACCGCTGAATTCGGTGGGGCCAATTCCGGTATTGTAAAGACCGAGATGAAATCCGGGGCTGAGGCTATCCATATG
>CAYSHN010000162.1:0-7619 GCA_964430815.1 uncultured Calditrichota bacterium
TACCTGTCCATACGGAGATCTATTTTTTATTAGGCCTGGATAATTTAAATGAATTGCATCTCTGGAAAGATCCTAAGCAAATTTTTAAATTAGCAAAAGTGGTTGTTTTTAACCGCCCTGGACTCAAAGATCAACAAATAATTGACAAATATCCTCAGATATTATTTCTGGATAGTCCTTTATATAATATTTGCGCTACTGCCATCCGTAATAAAATAAAATCCGGGGAACCGGTGACGGATCTTATCCCGGCAAAGGTATGGAAAATTATCATGGAAAATAATTTATACCGTGAATAGCGTTTTGACAAGCCATTAAACTTTGAGCTAAATTCGTCCGATTATATATTTGTTGAGGGGTTACCATTATTCTTATTGATTTTTGTAATGATATTTATAATTATCACGATATGGAATTTAGAGGATCATTTTATTCAAATAAGAAATGAAGAAAAAATTAAAAGTTGCTCTGGCTCAAATAGACTGCCGCTTGGCAGATATCGAAGCCAATCTTACAAAACATTTGCATTATATCGATGCAGCTATCAAGGCTAAAGCCGATGTGATTGTGTTTCCTGAATTATCTTTAACCGGATATTCGTTGAAAGATGCAGTGTTTGATGTGGCCTTGACTGTACAGGATAAAAAATTGGCGCCTCTATATGAAAAAAGCAAGCGTATTTGTATCTGTTTTGGCCTGGTTGAGTTGACAGAAAAATTTGAAGCAAAAAATACGCTGTTGTTTTTAGAAAATGGGGAAATTATATCCAAACATCGCAAAGTCTATTTGCCCACCTACGGTGTTTTTGAGGAAAAGAGATATTTTACTGCCGGAAACCGCTTCCGTGCTTTCGACAGTAAACTGGGACGGCTGGGAATGCTGATTTGTGAAGACATGTGGCATCCCACTTCCACTATGATAGTAGCCCTTGATGGGGCGCTGGCTGTTTTTGTCAGTTCAGCCGGCATACTGCGTGGTGTACAGCCGGCAGGCAAAGCCGATAATATTGAGGTCTGGGAAAATTTGAACCGGACTTCAGCTCATATTTTCACCAGTTATTTCATTTTTTGTAACCGGGTGGGTTTTGAAGATGGCTTGTTATTCTGGGGAGGTTCAGAAGTAATCGATCCTCATGGAAAAATGGTGGCCAAGGCTCCTTATTTCAAGGAACATCTTATGATTGCAGAAATTGACGGCTTAAAATTGAAACATGCCCGGATTCATACTACTTTACTTAGTGATGAGAGAATCGATCTGGTGATCGAAGAACTCCAGCGTATTTCCATGGCAACCAAAGAATATTAATCATGCTGAGAACATATGGTTTTGAGTATTTAAACGGAGATAGAATATGATTTATGCTATTACTGCTCCCGATAAACAGGTTTCAGCGCTGTGTGAACAACTTAAGACCAGAAATTTTTCTGTGGTCACTTTTGATAATCTGTTTGAATTTAAACGCCGGGTTGCTAAAGATAAACCAAAACTGGTCCTGGTCGCTGATAATTTAAAAGAAAAAAATGCTATTGATCTGCTTACCGGGATCAAGGGGATGCAAGAGATGGAGAATGTGCCGATCATCGGTATGGTTACCGGCGAAGATCCGCAAATCGGCACAACCTTTCTGCAAAATGGTGCGGTTGATTCAGTACAAGAACCCTTCAATCCGGGTGAAGTTATAGCGCGGATTGATCTGCGCATCCATGAAGCACAACTTAAGCAACGTTTTACCGCATCACAGTTTTTCTGGAATGAGGCGCAGGAAAAAGAACAGGTGAGACGAACCGGTGTTTTTCGCTTCTATGATGCTCAGAATACAGAAGTAGGGGAGATTGCGATAAAAGATGGCCGCATGGTATTCGCTACTTATGGTTCCTTAATCAAAGAGGATGCCTTTTTACAACTCGCCTGCAACGAAACGCTGCGATTCGTTTTCAGCGATCTGGAGGATGTACCACTCTCCAACATAAATGTCGGCATTACTAATTTACTGATGGAAGCAGCGAAACTGAAGGATGAGATCAAAAAGCAGGAAGGGGAATTGCTGGAAAAGGTTAAAGTGCTGGTCATAGATGAAAACCGTATTGCCCGCATCATGGTCACCCGGACTTTAAAGAATGTCGGGTATGTGTACAAAGTGACCAGTCCTGAAGAAATGACTGTGCGTTTTATGGCTAATTTTGCCCCTCATCTCTTGATTCTGGACTATCAAAATTCTGCTAATATCCTCGATATGCTCTGGCCAAGCAATCGTACCGAAAAAGATATTCCTGTAATTATTTATTGCGATGAGGATATTAAAGACCTAAATTTCGATAAAATCGGCAACCATTATATTACCGCCACTGTATATAAAAGCAAATTTCACGAAGAATTGACTTCACTATTACAAAAAGCGAAACTTATAGCGGTAAATTAAGTTTGGAGGAGGCTAGATGGATCTAAGAGAGATTCGACAGTTGATAAAAATGGTAGAAGGTGCAAATATCGGAGAACTGGAAGTCGAAGAACGAGGGAAAAAGATTCGCATTACTAAACAAAACAAACCTAACGGGGAAACAATCATGGTCGGGAATCCTGGACTTCATGCCTTTAACGCCCCTGTATCTTTCCCAGCTCTCACTCAATTGCCCGAAATGGTCCAAGCAACAGTGCCAACCCCTGAACAAGCAAAACCAGTCACAGCCCCAGCAGCTAATATCAAAGAAGTCAGTTCGCCAATGGTCGGAACCTTTTACCGGGCCCCTTCTCCCGACGCCGCTCCCTATATTGAAATGGGACAATATGTCAAGACTGGACAAACTCTGTGTATTATTGAAGCCATGAAATTAATGAATGAATTGGAATCGGATTATGAGGGTAAAATCATTAAAATCCTGGTTGAAAATGCACAGCCGGTTGAATATAATCAAGCATTGTTCCTTATCGAGACCTGATCCGGGCTACTTCTCCTTGTACGTAAATTAATCCTCATCTTCATCCTTATCCTCCTGAACTGGAGAGGTTCATTATCTTTTGGGAATTTACCATAAGTCCATTAGTACTAATAGGTTACAACCAGTACCAACTCCTTCCGGATGTAATGAATTTTGTGCCCTGGCCCTTGTGAAATCAGGCAGGAAAAGTTTTTAAAATCTGTTATTTAAAAATTTATGAAAATTATTAAATTAGTCGCTATATTAGCACCTGATTAATTTAAAAAATCATGTCAGAAAACGTGTAGTGCATTGAACAAGGATACTTCAGCTAATTGATCGTGAGGTAGCAGACTGTTTAGTAAAGTTTTAATTGCTAACCGTGGTGAAATTGCCCTGCGTATTATACGAGCCTGTAAGGAATTGGGCATTAAGACAGTAGCGGTTTATTCAGAAGCAGATGTCGATTCCTTACATGTTCGCTTTGCCGATGAAGTAGTCTGCATCGGTCCTCCTCCAAGCAGTGAGAGTTACCTTAATATGGTACGGATTATTTCCGCAGCGGAGATAACAGGTGCGGATGCCATTCATCCTGGTTATGGTTTTCTGGCTGAAAATCCCGAATTTGCTGAGATCTGTGCTTCATGTGATTTGACTTTTATCGGACCCAGTGCTGAAGTTATCCGGAAAATGGGTGACAAAGCTGTTGCTAAAGAAACCATGAAAGCGGCAGGTGTCCCGGTAATTCCTGGTAGCAAAGGAGTTCTAACCAGCCTGGACGATGCTAAATCCCTGGCTCATGAGATCGGCTATCCGGTGATGTTGAAAGCTGTGGCTGGCGGTGGCGGCAGAGGAATGCGTAATGTGTACAGCGAAGATCAGTTGGAAATGAATTATATGATGGCCAGCGCTGAAGCCGAAGGCGCGTTTGGTAATGCCAATCTCTATCTTGAAAAATTATTATTTAATCCCAGACACATCGAAATCCAGGTAATGGGAGATAGTCACGGGAATGTTGTACATTATGGGGAACGGGAATGCTCAATTCAACGTCGCCATCAGAAATTACTGGAAGAAGCACCTTCGGTAGTAGTTGATGCCGAACTGCGCCAGCGCATGGGTGAACTTGCTGTACGTGGCTGTAAAGAGGTAAATTATATTGGGGCCGGAACTATTGAATTCCTTCTGGATGACGATCGTAATTTTTATTTTATGGAGATGAATACCCGTATTCAGGTAGAACATCCTGTGACCGAAATGGTATATAACCGTGATCTGGTAAAAGATCAGATTCGGGTGGCTGCAGGGGAAAAATTGGGTTATGATCAGAACGATATAAAAATGCATGGTCATGCGATTGAATGCCGGATCAATGCGGAAGATTGGCAGCGAAATTTTCTGCCCAGCCCCGGTGAGATAGAGACGGCACATTTCCCGGGTGGTCCTGGTATCCGCGTAGATACGCATATTTATTCCAAATACCAGATACCCCCAAATTATGATTCATTGGTCGCTAAATTAATTGCCTTCGGCAAGGACCGTCAGGAAGCGATCATGCGCCTGCGGCGGTCACTTGATGAGTTTATTATCGAAGGAATTAAAACTACCATTCCTTTTCACCGTCGCCTAATTGATCATGAAGATTTCATTAAGGGAAATTTCAATATCGGATTTTTAGAAAAAACAAATTTGCTAGAATAAGGGAGGATACATGAATATCCCGGCTGAATTACGCTATACGGATCAGCATGAATGGGCCAGAAAAGATGGAAAATATATACTGGTTGGTATTACCGATTATGCCCAGGGACAACTGGGTGATGTGGTATATGTGGATCTGCCGGCAGTGGGTAAACAATTTAAACAACATGCATCTTTTGGTACCATTGAGGCAGTTAAAGCAGCAGCCGACTTGTACAGTCCGGTAAGTGGTGAAATTGTAGAGGTTAACCAAAAGTTAAGTGAACAACCGGAGGTGATCAATAAAGATCCCTACGGTACCGGTTGGATGGTGAAATTTAAGGCGGATGATGAAAATGAATTCGCTAAGTTAATGGATGCCGAGGCCTACCAAAAACATGTGGGTAAAGCCTGAGCAAATTTGTTAAAAGAGCAGGAAATCCAACTATGCCATTTCTGACCAATTCTGAAACTGATCTTGAGGACATGCTACAGATCATTGGTGTGGAAAATTTCGAACAATTAATTGCCAGTATACCGGCAGAACTAAGATTTAAGGGGAAATTAAAAATACCGCCGGCAATATCCGAACTCGAAATCCAAAACATGGTCGAGAAGATCGGTGAAAAAAATCAGCTGGGAATTTCTTTTATGGGTGGCGGTGTATATGATCATTATATACCTGCTCTGTTAGATACGATTACTGGCCGTTCGGAGTTTTATACCGCTTATACCCCCTATCAACCGGAAGTGAGCCAGGGTACCCTGCAGGCAATTTATGAGTTTCAATCGATGATCTGTGAATTGACCCAAATGGATGTAACTAATGCCTCCATGTACGAGGGTGGTTCAGCTCTGGCCGAAGCAATGCTATTGGCCTGTGCGCATACCGGCCGGAAAAAAGTAATGGTCGCTGGAACATTAAATCACCGCTATCAGGACGTCCTGGAGGCTTATGTTCAGCATAATAAGGTCGAATTACTTCAACTGCCGGTTCGGAATTATCAGATTGATCTGCAGAAGTTACGCGCCGGGATCAACAACGAAGTTGCCGCGGTTATAGTGCAGCATCCTAATTATTTTGGTTTTCTTGAAGAAGTCTTCGAAATCCAAGAAATATGCCGGCAGTATAATGTCTTGTTTATTGTTTTTTATGATCCGCTTTCACTGGGCTTATTGGAACCCCCAGGTGGATATGGAGCGGATATAGCGGTGGCCGAAGGCCAGGTATTGGGAAATCGGCAGAATTTTGGTGGACCGTTGATCGGACTTTTCTCTACCAGGGTAGAATTAATACGGAAAGTGCCCGGCAGACTTTCGGGATTAACCCGGGATACAGAGGGTAAGACGGGATTTGTACTAACTTTGCAAACACGTGAGCAGCATATCCGTCGTGAAAAAGCGACCTCAAATATATGCACCAACTCAGGCTTGCTGGCGCTGATCAATACCATTTATTTGGCCACCATGGGCAAACAGGGCTTTAAGGAAGTTGCCTCTTTGTGCCTGCAGAAAAGTCATTATCTGGCTCAGGGCTTAACCAGGATTTCAGGGATTTCATTGGTTGCTAATGTGCCGTTCTTTAAAGAATTTACTATTAAATTACCGGTGGCGGTCAAAAAAGTGTTAGCAGCCTTACAGCAGGATGCCGGTATCGCTGGTGGAATAAGCCTGGATAAAATTGGATTTAAAAATCATCTTTTGATAGCAGTGACAGAAAAACGGACCAAAGCGGAAATGGAAAATTATATCAAAATAGTGAAGAAGGTATTGTAATCTATGCCAAAAATCCTGATCGTCGATGACAATTTTGACATGTTAGACACACTGGAACATCTGTTTTCATTTTACCAGTTTGATGTGATCAGAGCAGATAATGGTAAGAAAGGGGTGGAAGTTGCTGAAAAACAACTCCCCGATATTATTCTGCTTGATGCATATATGCCGGTCATGGATGGTTTTGAAGCCTGTAAGATTCTTAAGAAGAAACGAAAAACCAAACAGATCCCTATTGTATTTCTAACTGCTAAATATCTGGATCCTGGAGACAGGGAGAGTGGAATGCAATTGGGTGCCGATGATTATATGGTCAAGCCGTTTAATTCCAAAGAACTGGTTAACCGGATTAAAACTATCTTAAAGAAAAAACAAATGATTTCAGCACTGAAACAAGAGAATGAAGATCTGGCCCGTAAACAGGCGCAAATCCTGCACCCGGCTCCTGGTGAAGCAACGGTACCCGTTAAAATTGTAGAAAATTTAGCCATTGATCCACTGACCGGTTTATATAGTAAAAAATATATCTTAAACCGGTTAAAGGAAGAATTCCATCGGGCGATGCGCTACGATTTACCCCTCTCTTTTTTAATGATCGATGTGGATGGATTTGCACGTATTAATGATAATTTCGGATTTCAGGCTGGGGATTATGTGTTATTGAAAATGGCGAATATTATTCTTACCCATACGCGGCTTTCGGATATCGTGGCCAGATTTGAAGGAGCGAATTTTTTAGTTATTTTACCTGAGACAGATGTACAGGGTGGATATTTTGAAGCTGAACGTCTACGAATCGCTCTGGGACAAACGAATTATATCGAAGATTTTCTTTTGGAAATTCAGAGTACCAAGCCGCGTAAGCGGGCCGAAGTGGATAATTTAACTGTCAGTATCGGCATCGCTACCTACCCGACGGAAAATGAAATTGCCACAGAAAAAGATTTAATCCGGATTGCCAGAATGGCCCTGGACAAAGCAAAACTTGCGGGTAGAAATAAAACTAAATCTTTTGAAAAGTCGGAATAATCCGAGACCAGTTATGTACCGTAAACTCATTTTCGATTTAAGTAAAACTGGCAGAAGGGGGCACTATCTGCCTGCCTGTGATGTACCTCAGCTACCTGTAGCTCGACTACTCGGAGAAAAATATTTACGAAAGAAGGATGCGGAGTTACCACAGGTCGCTGAGAATGAAGTCGTTCGCCATTATACAGCCCTGTCGGCACTGAAGCATCATGTGGACAA
>CAYSHN010000163.1:0-7617 GCA_964430815.1 uncultured Calditrichota bacterium
CATAATATTCGATAAAGCCGCAATTCTCGCATTTATAAGCAAAAAGTCCGTCAAATTTTTTCTCGTCAGCTGCTTCCCAGTTCACATAATTAAATATTCGGTCCATGCCACTCTGTTCCGGAGCTACTATATAAAGCCGCCCCTTGATCATGTTCTTGCTGCATTTTGGACAAGTCTTGTGATTTTTGTGATCTTGCATATTATATGCACCTTTTAATTTAATGGCCTCGATCTTCTTTTTTTATTTTCCTGACTATTAATACATTAATTTCATTTAAGGTACAAGCTAAATATTGCCTTTATCGATTGAACATTTTTTCTTTACATATATTAATATAATATTTCTATTTTAAAAATATTTTTTTTTATTTCTTTGTCTGATTAGATTACTTTGTGCAGTTATAATATTTAGTTCGCTAGACAGAGAACGATTATTGATTGACATGAAGATTTCTCTATGATAGATAATGGTTGATATGGTCGTCGTAACAAACTATAAATGATCACTGCAATCTTTTTAAATCGATTGCCTTACTTATAAAATTATTATGTCTTCAAAAACTGTTCTAGATCTTTTTCATCCGGTTATCGCCGGTTGGTTTCGGCAGGAATATGGCCAAGCGAGTCCTCCCCAGAGCAAGGGCTGGCCGGCTATCGCCTCAGGTAACCATACTCTCATTCTGTCCCCCACCGGTTCCGGCAAAACCCTAGCTGCTTTTTTATGGTGTCTTAACGACTTGTTCTGTATAAGTCTTACTCAACAGGAAAAATCTTTTCAAAAAAATATTTCAGGGGTGCATACTCTGTATGTATCACCTTTAAAAGCATTAAATAATGACATTCAGCGCAATTTAGAAATACCATTAAAAGGGATTAGTCGTCAGGCTGCAGCGACAGGCCTGCAAAGTCCGGACATTAATGTACTTGTTCGTACCGGCGATACTCCTGCGTCGGTTCGCCGTGCCATGGTACAGAAACCTCCCCATATTTTGATTACCACACCGGAATCATTATATCTTTTATTGACATCAGCACGGGGCCGGGAAATTTTTCATAATGTTCGCTACCTAATTATCGATGAAATCCATGCTTTAAGTAATAATAAGCGTGGCGTCCATCTCAGTCTATCACTGGAACGTTTGATGGCCGTGAGTGAAACGGAACCGGTGCGGATCGGACTCTCTGCTACCCAACGTCCCTTGCAGCGTATTGCTGATTTCCTGGGGGGACAAAAATACCGAACCCGTGATGACACTTTCAAATCGAGACCGGTAACAATTGTGGAATGTCCCCGTCATAAAAAATTGATGCTACAGGTGCTCTCGCCGGTGGATGATTTCTCCGATCTGCCACAACCTACCGTCTGGCCATCCGTTATTCAAACACTGTATGACCTGATCCTGCAGCACAAAACGACTCTGATCTTTGCCAACATGCGTGCCCAGGCCGAAAAAATTACCCGGCAGTTGAATGAACTGCACCGTCAGCAAACGGGTGATCCTCAGGCCGAACTGGTTTTTCCGCATCACGGCAGCATGTCCAGAGAAATGCGCTTTGCAATTGAGAGTCGACTCAAAAATGGAACCTTGCCCGCAGTTGTGGCCACCGCTTCCCTGGAATTGGGTATTGACATCGGCAGTATTGATCTGGTGATACAATTGGAAGCGCCAAAAAGTATATCTGGTTCTTTACAGCGCATCGGCCGCAGTGGACACATGCTGGACCAGGCCAGTAAAGGTATCATTATTCCATTATACCCCTCCGATCTGGATGATGCCGCTGCTTTATGTTCCTGCCTGGAGCAGGGTAGTATAGAAGAAACCATTATCCCTGAAAATTGTCTTGATATTCTGGCCCAGCAAATTTTAGCCGAGGTCGCCAGTCATACCCAAAAACGGTTGGATTTGTTCAACCTGTTCCGGCAGAGTTATTGTTATCGTCACTTGACCTTACCGACCTGGGACAGGATTTTGGAAATGTTATCTGGTAACTATGCCCATAAAAAACTACCAGCCCTGCAGCCTCGCTTGACCTGGGACAGAGTTAATGATCTATTGATTGCCAGGCCCGGAGCCAGGTTAGTGGCCATTATGAATGGGGGTACTATTCCCGATCACGGCTATTACGCTGTAATGATGGCTGATAGCAATATCCGTCTCGGTGAGATGGAAGAAGAATTCGTTTTCGAATCCAGGGTGGGGGATGTTTTTTATTTGGGTAATCATGAATGGCGTATCGATAATATCCAGCACGATAGAATTATCGTTACACCAGTTAAAAGTATCCGGCCGCGGCCTCCTTTCTGGAAAGGAGAAATACCCTCCCGCGATTATGAAACCTGCCTAAAGGTTGGTGCTTTCCGGCACTGGCTGATAGAAAATTTGGATCAGCCTCAATTAGAGAATCAACTTCAGATAAAATATCATCTCGATCCAAAATCAAGCAAAAATCTTATTAATTATGCCAAGCGCCAGAAAGCACACATTGGACTTTTCCCCACACACCGGCAAATAGTTGTAGAATGGTTTCATGATGAAATGAGCGATCTGAACGTCGTCATACATGCTCCTTTTGGAGGACGGGTCAATGCTTGCTGGGCTCTGGCCCTGATTACTGCCCTGGAAAAACAGTATCAAACCGAGATTCGCTGGTCCTACAATGATGATGGAATTTTAATCCGGCTGCTTGCTATGGTGGACCTGCCCGTACTCGAACCGCTCTTTCAAATTCCGGTAGACGAGATTGAACGCTTAATCAAAAATGCCTTGACTGGTTCTCCTCTCTTCGCCATTCAATTCCGCTATAATGCAGCCCGGGCTTTATTACTGGAGCGTTCACGTCCGGGAAAACGAATTCCCCTATGGCTGCAACGGTTACGTGCCGCCGATTTACTGCAGATGGTGAGAGACCTTCAGGACTTTCCAATTATATTGGAAACATATCGCTCCTGTCTGGAAGATATCTTTGACCTGCCTGCACTTTTTAAAATAATTAAAAAACTATTAGCCCAGGAAATTCAAATCCATATTGTACACACTCCTTACCCTTCGGCCATGGCATCCAGTCTGCTGTTTAATTTCCTTTCCAATCAGATGTATGAGCGGGATCGGGTACAGTTGAGCGCAGAAGTTTCGATGGTCAGCAGTGATTTACTGGCGGAGATATTGAACTCAGAGAACATACCGCCGCTAGTTTCCGCCGAAAGTGTCGTTTCTGCATATAACCGCTGGCAGCATTTAAGTGATAATACCCGGGCCCGTGGACCGGAGGATTTATTTCTGATCATAGAAAAATTAGGACCGCTTGATACTGCTGAACTGCAACAACGGGCTCAAGCAGAGATCGGTGACTGGTTACAAACACTGCAGGATCAAAACAGAATTATCTATGTAAATTCCCCGCTCAGCGGATGGATCAGCAGAGCAGATCAAACCCTGTTTACTCCACCCTGGGATCCCGAAAAGATCCGCCTCCGTCTGCAAAAATATATGTTCAATCAGGGACCACTGACCAGTCAGAAATTAAGTACCAGTCTGAAGTTTGAGCAAAGTCAGGTGGAAGAAGTCCTTCGATTCCTGCAACAGAACCGGGATGTCGTTTGTGGCAAACTGATCAAAGGTACAGCTGAAACACTCTGGTGTGATCGCACTAATTTTGCTTATTTATACAGGCTGGCTGTCACTTCCCGCCGTTTAGCCAGTGGTTCAGCTAATCGCCAGCATCATCTTGAATTTATATTTCACTGGCATAGCATTTCCACGGCGTCATTCTCCTTAAACACCCTGTTTGAGCATTATCAGGGTATTCAATTCCCGCTTCATTTCTTTTAACGGGAAATTCTAACCACACGCAGAATAGCAGAACTGGCCGAATCCCATTCAGACTATTTGCCCGGGCTGCGACGACTTATAGCTTCGGGCCAGGTTTATGTACGCGCACAACGTACAGGTACCAATCGTGTTCAATTGATTTTTACTCTGCATGGCGGAGGTAATCTGTTTACAAATTATCCTTCTGCTGATCAGGTGTCTGGTGATGATTTGCTTATTAAGTCTGTACCAAGAACAGACCTCAGCGAGCACTCCCGCTTAATATTTAATTTTCTTAAAGAAAATGGGGCCAGTTATATAACTGATCTGGAAAGTAGCAGTGGTTTATCCCCGCTACAAGTTCAAACCGCTTTACAGGATCTGACCAGCGCTGGGTTAATTACATGTGATGACTATGATTCCTTTCTGGAAGTTATAAATTCTGATTTACGATCCTTCCTACCGGAAGAAACGACCGGATTTTCAAATAAGGATTTGATCCATACTCTTAAATCCAGATCGCCTGATCGCAGTGAATTACATCAACGGATCAGAGCCAAAATGCAGTTAAAAAGCGGTCGCTGGTTTCTGACCAGCGCATTCGCTGTTTCTGGTAAAGCCATGAGCGCGGAGGAAAGAATTGAGAGGCAGACCCGCTTGCTTTTGAAACGCCATGGTATCCTGGTTAAAGAGTGGTACCGTCTGGAGAATGGATTTGAATTCTGGTACAAAATTTTCCAGATGTTAAAAAAGCTGGAGTGGCAGGGGGAAATACTACGGGGATATTTTATCGAAGGTCTTTCTGGAATTCAATATGCCTTACCACAGGCAGTTACCTTGTTGGAAAAGATCGTCAATAAAGATCTGCAATCCATACCTCCGGCCTTGCTAAGTACCATGGATCCGGCGTTACCATTCGGCCGGAATATTGAATGGAATATTTATGATCAGAAAAAGGAAAAAGTTGCTGTAACACGAATTGCTGGTAACCATCTCCTTTTCATTTCGGGCCGGGCGATGGTTTATATGGAAAATTATGCCACCCACATGGTTATACTGGATGGTTTTAATCCTGACATATTGCCCATACTGGTGCAGCATTTAAAGAACTGGCTTTTATTACCAGCTGACTTAAGACCACGAAAAAGAATCGAGATAGAAGATATAAATTATACCTCTGCCGCTGACCATGATCTGGCTAGTGAATTAATAAAACAGGGCTTTGAGCAGGATGGTAAAAAATTAATATTGTGGCCATCACGGGCACAATAACACTACAAATCACTATCTCAACTAGTGAATTATTTTCAGTGCCGGCCAGCGATTAAAAGCTGAATTAAGAAAAATCACTCAGGGGCTTTGAAACAACTGCGCCCTTGAATACATCGGTTGGTAGTAACCGGATAATTATCTGGACCGAACACTTTCCCCGTACTGGCACACCAGCTATTTTTGGTGGTGACGACCCGTTTCTGCCAGAATTCCCGGGTTGTTTTCCCCTGTGGCTGTGTTTCATCAAATCTGAAAAACTGGCATTGCTTCTTTTTATGTTTCATAGTTTTCCAAAATTTAAGTTTATAATGGATCAATTCCTGCTGTCCAGCAAATGGTACGGTATATTACCGCTTTGAAAACCTGAATTTTATATCTATTCAATTCCAAGGGTTCGGCACCCTGCATGGCAATTTCGCTAGCCTGGCGGGCAGAGGTCTTATTTATTGTTGTCTCTTTCAAAATATCTTCTGCCGATTTAACCCGCCAGGGTACAGGGGCGGCCGATCCCAGAACGATCCGGGCATTCTGGCAGCGCTTACCGCTGAGTTGCAACGCCACGGCCACCTCGGCTATCGACCAATCGAAAGCCTGTTTTTCCTTCTGTTTGAAATAATAACTTTTATATTTCTTCATTTCAAGTGGAATATTAATTTCAGTGATCAGTTCACCCTGTTTTAAAATATTTTCTCTGGTTATATCCTGAGCCGGTGTAATGAAAAAATTTTCAATATTAACCGCCCGTCGAAGGTCTTTACTGTTTTCAATCTGCAGCCGGGCATCCAGGGCCAGCAGTGCTACCGCCGTACCAGAAGGATGAACAATCGCGCAACCATCGGAGTTGCCGAAGATGGCATGATACTGATTCTCACCATCCAGGGAATAGCAGGTATTCCCCCCTTTTCGCGAACAGGGAAATTGAATATTTCTGAAGTACCAGCAGCGGGGGCGTTGACATAAATTTCCACCGAGTGTGGCCATATTACGGATTTGCGGGGTGGCCACATCTGCTGCAGCCTGAGCCAGAGCCCGGTAAGAATTAAATACCAGCTGATTAGAAGCCAGATCGGCCAGAATGACATTGGGTCCTAGCAGCAGCCCGCGTTTAGCATCTTCTTTAATAATAAGCAACTCGGGGAGCGAACAAATATTAACCAGGCGTTTGGGAGCGAGGAGTTCTTCTTTCATCAGATCAATAATATCCACTCCTCCGGCTTTGATGATTGCTGCCTCTGAATTCAAATATTGAAAAACTTCAGCAATGCTTGTTGGTATGGCAAATTCAAAATTATTCATCAGGCCCTCCTTTTGCAGATTCAAGGGCAGTGAGTATTTTTGCCGGGGTCATGGGCAATGCACGGATCCGGACACCAAGTGCATGATACACCGCATTGGCCACCGCACCTGCTGTTGGAATTGTGGCAGGTTCACCAATACCTACCGCGCTGGTACTGCTCTGACCTGACGGATACTCTACCAGATAAGTTTCAATTTGAGGTGTATCAAGCGATCCGGCAATTTTATACTGTTCTAAATTCGGATTAACCATCAAACCGGTATTACGATCCAGTATGCGGTTTTCAAAAAGTGCATAACTAATCCCCTGTATGATACCGCCCTGGATCTGATTCTCTACGGTCAAACGATCCATAGGTTTACCACAATCATGAACGGCGACAACCCGCTTGACCTGAACCACCCCGGTTTCTGTATCCACTTCTACTTCCGCAAATTGAACCCCGGCGATTTTCCAGCGCTTCATCGGGAAATAATCGGGACCGCGCTCACTATAGACCGTCAACTGTCCCCCTGGTATTTTCGCAGTCAGTTCCTGCCAGGATAATTTCTTATCCGGTTTATCTTTCACTGCAATGGTACCCTGAGCCATGACCAGGTCTTCCGGCTTCACTTCCAAAACGGCGGCAGCAATGTTGAATAACCTTATTCTGGCTGCATAGGCTGCATTACGGGCAGCCGGGCTGATACCGGCCACGGTTTGACTGCCACCCGAAGATTGACCCAGGCCAAAATTGGTATCACCAATACGGATTTGTATTTCCGCAGGCTGCAAGGTCAATTCTTCAGCAACAACCGTTGCCAGAACTGTGTAGGTTCCACCGCCAATATCCTGCACCCCATTCTTCAGGAGCACGGATCCATCGCTATATATCTGCAGGGCAACATCAAAACCGCTCTCGCTGATATAATACCACAGTGAATTGGCTACTCCCATTCCACGTTTAATTGGACCTTTGCCGGCACCTGCAATGGGATTACGCGTAAGCCAGCCAATTTTCTCGGCGCCAATTTTGTATTCCATTTGTCGTACTTCATCTGATAGAGTGTTAATCTTGCGGAATTCCAATGGATCCATTTTTATACGGAAAGCCATTTCATCGATGATCTGCTCCAGAGCAAAAACGCCTGTGGGGTGTCCTGGTGCGCGCATGGGCGCTCCCGGTCCGGCATTCATATATACATCCGAGTCTGAGGTGTAAATTTTATCACAATCATAGATATTTCTGGCGGGCCCACT
>CAYSHN010000164.1:0-7598 GCA_964430815.1 uncultured Calditrichota bacterium
TTGTAAAACAAGATAATTAGTAAAATTGAAAGTGCATGTTTCAAGATGGAATGAATTCGCATGAATCCTCCCTTATATGCGGAATTTTGAATCCTTCGTAAATTTAGTTGTCAAGGATTTGAGATTGTTGTTAAATAGGCGAAAGTAATACTCTCTAGTATTTTCGAATATTTCGAAAACATCAACGGTAATTTTCGTAAAATCCCCGCTCATATATTTGAGAAAGATTGTGCTATAATTTAACAACAACAATTAACTCAACTCTAACACCTGCGTCTCAAAATCTACTACAGATGTTGCATGCTATTTGTAAGGCTTTAATAATTAAAGATTTGACTGTGTAGAAAAATATCCCCCTCTTTTAAAAATAATCTACAGTCGCTTGGATTCCTGATATTTCTTAATCATAAACTGGTAGACTGCTCGAACTGCCTCCAGTTCGAAAATCAGGATTTCGTGGATGAATGTATTTGCCGGTATTCCCTCGGTTGAATACCAAAATGTTCCTGAAACAATTTGGCAAAATGCGAGGGATAATTAAATCCTACTTCATAACAGATCTCGGTAATATTTAAGGTTGATTTTTCCAGCAACTGTGCTGCCCGTTTCAGACGCATGGTCTGAATAAATTCATTGGGTGTCAAGGTAGAAATAATCTTGATCTTTCTGAACAGCTGGGCCCGGCTTAAACCTATTTTTTGGCTGAGAATCTGGACATCAAATATTTTATCCGCCAGGTTATCTTCGACAATCTCCATAGCTCTTTTGATGAACTTTTCATCCGGTGAAGTTATCGGCACCTGATTAGGCATCAGCCAGATTTGTCGGCTGAAACGTTGACGCATTATTTTCCGTGATTCCAGTAAATTATGAATCCGGATTTTCAGAATTTCCAGATTGAACGGCTTGGTCAGATAATCATCAGCCCGGGTGCCCAGACCTTCGATTTGTTGATCTTCGCTAACACGTGCTGTCAGTAAAAAAACCGGGATATGATTGGTCAGCTCTGTCTCTTTTATTTTACGACACAGTTCAACACCATTCATTCCATTCATCATGACATCACTGATAATCAAATCCGGCAGGTATCTTTGCGCCAGTTCCCAACCTTCATCCCCATGGCGTGCTGTTAAAATCTTGTAATTTACCATTAATTCTTCTTTTAAAAAATCCCGCAGGTCATTTTCGTCCTCTACAATTAACAGTAAGGGCGCATCCTCCTGGCCGGTGGGCATATAATCTTCCTGCTGGTCCGGTAAACTTAACAGATTAGTTTCAATAGCGGATAGAGTGCCATGATCACTGCTATAAATGGTAATATCCCCTACCGGTAAAGTCAGACTGAAACAGGCACCGTGACCCGGTTTACTTTCGACTATCAACCGACCATTGTGCAGTTCTATTAATTCCTTACTCAGAGCCAAACCAATTCCGGAACCCGAGGGATGATCGATTCCCGGATAATTGAATTGATAAAACCGGTTAAAAATCGAGTCAATATATTCTGCCGGAATACCCGGACCACTATCCTTTACCTTCAATTGAAGTTCATCATCTTTTATTTTTTGAACCGAAACAGTAATATCACCGCCCGTAGGCGTGAATTTAAAAGCATTGGAAAGTAAATTAAAAACGACCATATCAATTTTATCCGGATCGACCAGAGCCCATTGTTTTGAAAAATCGGACTCAAATTTCAAGGCGATATTTTTATCTACGGCCAGGGGGGTAAAGGTATCGACAATACTTTTAACAAATCCAATAAAATCAATCTCCTTTTTATTCAACTTCATTTGTCCAAGTTCAATACGGTTGAAATCAATGACCTGATCGACCAGACGCATCATTCGCTCTGCACTTTTTTTCATCAGACCATAACGCGCCTGCACTTTGCTCCACTCGACGCCCGGTCCTTTCTTCAATAAGTCGTTCAACGGTGTCAGGATCAAGGTCAAAGGCATGCGGAATTCGTGTGAAATATTTGTGAAAAAACGGGACTTCAGTGCCTCCAGTTCGCTGAGTTTTTCCTTATCCAATTTCTGACGTTTTAAATCGATCCGCAAATGCATGAGTTTGACATAATAGTTGTGCGCAAAATACAAGATCAACAACACCACTATTACGTAGACCAGGTATGCATACCATGCTCTCCACCAGGGGGGCAATACTTTAATGAATAAGGTGGCATTATGATGACTCCAGCTGCCCTCTTCATCTGTCGAAGTGACATAAAAATTATAATTACCCGGTTTCAGATTAAAAAAGGTAGCAGATCTACTGGAACCCACTTCCATCCAATTTTCGTGATAACCTTTCAGCAGATAACGGTAACGGATTTTTTCGGGCAAAAAGAATTCTAATGCCGAGAAATCGACTGATAATACCCGTGCTTGTTCGGAGGTAAGGGTAATCTGTCCATGAGCAGGAATAGCACTGGAGATAGTAGTCTGGGTCAGATCAGATTGCTGCCTGGCACTATAATAATGTATCCGGTTAATAAAAATGGGCGGAGCAGAATGCGACCGTTTTATCGTGGCCGGCAAGAATATATCAAAACCATCGGTGCTGCCAAAAATTAATTCTCCGCTGGATAGTCTGTTATAAGCACCCTGGATGAATTTATTCCCTTGCAAACCATTATGAACGGTAAATACTTTACAGGAATAATCACGCGGATCAAAACGAACCAAACCTTTATTGGTACTGATCCACAGGAAACCTTCATTGTCTTCAAGTATACCGCAGATGATTTCACCAGGCAAACCTTCTTTAATCCCAAAGGAACTAAAGGATTGATTTAAGCGGTCAAATACATTTAATCCATCAGCAGTTCCAATCCACAGATTTCCTGGAACATCTTCCAGAAAACAATAAATCCAGTTATTACTCAGACCATTGGCATTGACCCCGTTTACCCCATAGTTAGCCAGGACTTTACGTTCCCGGTCCAGGACACTGATACCGTTATAGGTTCCGATCCACAGCAGCCCACTCCTGTCTTCAAAGATAACGGTACAGAAATTAGTGGCAATCTCATCCGGGAAAGTCCGGTTATTCGAAGTATAGTGCATATACTGGTTTAATTTACCAGTAATAAATCGGAACAATCCATCACCATTTGTAGCAATCCAGATATCACCCTGCCGGTCCTCATAAATACAGCGCACATCATCATGTTTGATTTTGATTAATCCATCCCGTGAGTGCAGGATATGTTTGAAGATCCGGGCCTCACGGTCAAAGATATCAAGTCCTAACAAAAATCCACCAACCCACAGGCGTTCGCTGCTATCCTCCAGCAGACTTAACACCGAATTCGAATGCAGGGTACTTTTTTCATCGAACCTGGAACTGTAACTCTGAATCTTTCTGGTTTTCCGGTTAAGCATGTGCAAGCCACCACCATCAAGACCTAACCAGATATTGTGATCCTTATCTTCCTCGATACAACTTACCGGTTGATCGGTAAAAGGGTTTGGCTGATCGATAATATCCTGGACAATAAAAAAAGGATTGCTGCTTACTTTAATCAAATTCAGTCCTTTGAGTGTACCTACCCAGATGTTATCACTATTTTCTATATAAATTGTCTGGACAGAATTATTATCTAAACTGTATTTATCCAGGACATCATGGCCAATCCGGACAAAACGACGGTTCCCGTGTCCGGCTTTGAGCAGGTTTAATCCGCCGCTATTAGTCCCCACCCATAATTGTTCATTTTGATCAATGGCCAAACTATAACAATCATTGGCGGACAGAGAGTAAGGATCCTGCGGATTATTGCGGAAGACCGTTATTTTGTAGGTCTCCGGTTCCACCCGGTATAATCCGTTGGAGGATGCTACCCAGATATTATCCTGCTGGTCCTGAACCAGATCGAGAATATGGTTTGAAGGTAATAGATATGGTCTGCTGGTTGTAAAACGACGAAGATATTTAGTTTCTTGTTCATAGCAAAGCAGTCCCGCCGAGGTAAATCCAAGCCATATATTATTTTTCCGGTCCAGATAGATTTTATTCAATACATCATCATGATCAAGATAATTATCCAACTGTGGAATGGACAGGGATTTAACCAGGGAATCTTCCAAATCAACTTGATAAATTTTCGATTTTGATAAAACATAGATCTGACCATCGACACCTTCGATTATCTGATTGCTGGTTATTTGATACCCACCCTGATCAGGGATACGGATAAAACAGTCTCGTTGAGAATCATACAGGTGCAGTCCCAATTGCGTTCCAATCCATAAACGACCCACCCGATCGACTAAAATATCCCGGACCACATTATCCGAGAGTGAAAACGAATCATCAGGATTATTAAGATAATGGACAAACTCAACGCCGTCGAAACGGTCCAGACCTGATTCAGAGCCAACCCAGATGTAACCGCGTGTATCTTTAGCGATACAATCGATTTTGCTGGTGGATAATCCCTGTTCCGTAGAGAAATGTTTGAAGATATATTGTGTATCTCTGGCAGGAGCAGAAAAAGATAAGTTAATCAAAAAAAATACAAACGAGATCTGGAAAACAGACCTAACGACGACAGCGGCGATCATAATCCTTGAGTCCTTCCTCAAGACGGCTTCTCGCCGAATATTACTAAGCCTTGTTCAGCATGTCAAATATTTTTAAAGGGCGCATTGCAATGCGCCCCTGCTTTGTGCCGCTGTGCCTTTGTGCCTTCCTTTGTCTCTTTCTACTTCAACAACAGCATCTTATGTGAACTCACAAAACCACCCGCTTTAAGCTGATAGATGTACAGACCGCTGGGAACTGTATTGCCCCGGTCATCCAGACCATTCCAGACAACACGTTTAAAACCTGTCGATTGCGCTGCCTTTACCAGTGTTTTTACCTTCTGTCCTGACATATTAAAGATGATCAGTTCTACCTGAACATCATTCTTAAGTGCGTAGCGTATGGTTGTGGAAGGATTAAACGGGTTTGGAAAATTCTGAGCCAGCTGAAATTCCTCTGGTACGCCATATTCGTTGTTACTAATGCTGGTCAATACCAAAGTTTGCTCCTCACAGAAGGCACTAAGGTTCTCATGGACATCCCGGGCATTTAACTTATAGGTATAACTTTGTCCGATTTCGACATCCATATCGGTATATTGATTATTTACTGTAGATGCAATTTGACTGCCATTCCGGTAAACGTTATAGAAATGAAAATCAGGTTCCGTTGCTTCCTCCCAGTTTAGTTCGACTGTATTATTAACCACTCCGGCTATAAAACCATCCGGTGGTAGAGGCGCCAAATTGTCGACACTGTAACCGGAAGCGGCATCAGAATCAAGTATTTGATTACCTTCATACTCGGAGTAGTGGGCCGAAACCATGAAGTAATGTGTCCCGTCGGTGGTGGACATGGAATCGTACAAGGTAGGAGCCGTATACATGTAAGTGTTAAAGTAATGTGCCGGTTGATTGGCCAGCCATTCCCAGGTATATTCTTCTCCATTCATTGTTTTTGAAATATAAGCCTTGCCGGAAAATTCCCTGGTAATTTCCTTTTGAGTGCTGATTGAAAGCTTGGATTTAATTCCATTAGGTAAAGCCCGCCAGATGCTATAAAAAGAAATTTCGCCATCCTCGGCATCAAGGAAAGGAGCCAGCCATTTTAATGTAACCTTTCCTCCCTGATCGTGCGGAACATCTTCGACCACACTGATGGCAGGACAATTCAGCTTGAGAGTCCAGATATTGGCCACACCGTCCCGCCTGGAAAGAAATGCCAGGTAGGAGTAGTAACCATAAAAAAGAATCGGCTGGTAATCCAGAGAATCATGCCAGGTCATTTGGGTCAGGCCGCTGCCATAGACATTCATTCTATAAATATCCCCATGCCCTGTTCGTGTAGAAACAAAATAAAATGTATTCCAGTCCATGCCCCAGATATTATCCCTGGAATTGCACAGGTAGTCGTGCGCCGGATCAGTAGTCATCTGTGTTTTGTTACCACCATCTATATCCATCATCCAGATATCCCAACTAGAAGTACTACCGTCACAATAAAGGATTTTATCGGCATTCGGGGAGCCGTTAAATATGGCATTATTGGTAAGTGTTTCGGGGGTAAGTTGAACATGCCCGCTGCCGTCGAAATTGACTCGATGAATCCCGCAGGTAGTATTATAGTCATCACCACGACTATATATAATGTAGTCTGAACCCAACCATCCGATCTGTTGAACCAGTGTGCTGTGGCTTACCGTTATGTTATTAGCTCCGTTTATATCACAACGGTCTGCGTGCCACCAGCCGCCAGGTGCGACTTCGTATAGAACCCAACCCCCGTCGGGGCGAAGAATAATATCAGAATACCAGTCAGGACCAATGACTGTAGTCTCATTCAATCCATCCGGATCGATTTTTTTGATCAGAGCATCATAATAATCCGGTGCTGCTGGATCATGACCACGAAATACAATGGACGAAGTTTTCCAATTAACAGGTCCCCAGGCCAAATTACTTAATAATGTTTTGTTACTTCCATCCGCATTTATTATAAACAGTTTTGAGCTGTCATTTTGCAGGGCGATATAAGCAACTTGACTGCCGTCCGGAGACCAGGTAAAATCGGTAATACCCTCGGTTTCATGGGTAACCTGTAAAAGATTCTGGCCAATCGTACCGGAAGAAAATACGAATAATACAATTATCCCCCATCCCCAAATGTTGCATTTTTTACTCATGATACAATTTCCTTTCGCTAAAAGTTCTTGCTTTAGAATGGATCAGATATTTTTATCCAATAATTAATCCATTTTAATCACCCCCTTTTCTTTTTGTATTGAGTATCGATAAAGTGGATACCTAAAATATTCCACTACTACGTCCGAAGAAACACTTGACTTTTTTACAAACGATGTGATGAAAGTGACGTAGAATCCGCTACTGAAAGATTTAAACTAAAAATACAGACCTGCATGAAGAATTCTGAATACTATCTGAACAATAAATACTGAACGTTTTATATTAAATATTTTTCAAAAATCTGAAATGAAAATAATATACTCAAAATATGACAATACGATCCGGCGCGAATATATACCGGGACTGATAAAGATAATATATACTATCTGCATCCGATGTCAAGAGGAAATATAGTTAAATCATAACTAATTTTAGAAATATGCAGATAATCCAACTAAAACCCGATTGAAATAAAAATTATAGGTTGTGGCTTCATCTTTCAGTTTAGTTGTATAGTCATCTCTGTCAGTCACCTGGTAATCATATACAGTTGTGGTTGTCATCCATCGCTTCTGATAATTTAATGAAGAGCTATACTCTGCAGGCAAACTTAAATATTTGGTGATGAAATATTCGACACCGGTAATAAATGATACACCAATCGAAACAATTTTATCTTCAGATTTCTCATCCCTAACTGCATATAGTGTATCAAGATGATAGGAATGATCAGTCTCTTGTTGATCTGAATATGAAAAGCCCACTGAGGGTCCAAGCCCAAAAAATAAGTTTATACTTCGATCAGGGTTGGGATAAAAAAGATATTGAGCTCGACAGTCTATGGATAAACGATTGTAATCATCATTAGTAATTCCATAGCTA
>CAYSHN010000165.1:0-7575 GCA_964430815.1 uncultured Calditrichota bacterium
TAAGCTGAAAAAAATAATTTTACTTTGTTTTGTCCCCTTGGTCCTTTTTGCTGCGAATCTATCGGGATCGTCCGATGGTTTTGGCCTGGGTATTATGCTCGGGCAACCCACCGGGATCAGTTTGAAATCCTGGTTATCGAAAACAAATGCCTGGGATGGCGGCATTGCCTGGGGATTTGGTGAAGGTGGTGCTTTGTACCTGCATAGCGACTATCTGTGGCATAAATTTGATTTTATACCTGTAGATGAAGGCAAACTCCCATTATACTATGGAATTGGTGTTCGTGTTTTATTTGCCGATAAATCGCACATTGGTGTACGTGGTGTGGTGGGACTTGATTACATGTTTGCCCGGGCACCGGTGGATATATTTCTGGAAATTGCACCCGTTTTGGATCTTGTTCCGGGAACAGAATTTAGTGTTAATGGGGCATTGGGGGTGAGATACTTCTTTTAAATTCCAAATTCCAAAGACCAAAGGGAAAATTCCAAATTCCAAGAACCAAATTCTAATATTATTTCTTCGTGTTTCTTCGTGCCGAAGGACTTCGTGGAACTTCGTGAAATTTTTATCCTGAGTACAAAATATGAAGTTTGATCATTAGGATATTAAGATAAAGCATCACATGAAGATCCACGAAGAAGGCACGAAGTTCCACGGAGAAAAATATTCGAATTGGTATTAGTAATTTGTAATTGATAATTGAGATTTAGATTGAAATTTGGGATTTATTCAGGAGATCATCTCAAATTTAAAAACACATCCAGCCTTTTAATCACTCCTTCCCGTTTGAAAATGGATGAACAAATATTTTCATCAAGAGTAAGTCCGGTTATTGTTTCTGTTTTATTTCCACTTCTGGTGACAACGATTTTTTCAGCTTCAGCCAGATGATACACTATCGGGGTCTGAGCAATGGTAAAGGCCAAACACTTAGCTTCTAATTCGATGGTTGCCTGGTTATTATTAACATCATAAAAAGTAAATGTCATGTACTCAGATAAAAATTCTTCCCTGCGCAGTAAACCTGGCCGGAAGGTGATCTTCCCTTGGTGAACCTCAAGACCCAGTTCTCCAAAGCGGGAAATGATATCTTCTTTCACCTGTCCGGTCATTCCGGGTTGTTGGGCACCATTGTGACCAGGTGTATGTGAGTAAGGATCAGTTGGAAAACCGCCATACAACTCAGGGATTTTGGCCATACCCAGTCCAGCCCTGATGGCATAATAATATGCTCTCAATTCCGCCAGGATGGCTTTTTCCTCTTTGACCTGCAAAGCGCGATAATAGTTTTCCTGGACGGCTAACAGGAGCTTGGAAACCATATGCCAGTAGATACAGCCCAAACCCTCGTACTTATAAAATGTTCCCGACCTTCCGGTAAAAGACTGATGATCAAACATGTCTTCAAATATTTTTAAAACAAGATCCATATCCTCAGTAGCTAGCAATCGCGGGTCATCCTGCCGGATAACATCCAGGGCATGTCTTAACTCCGCAGCATTGCGAAATGCGCCATTGAAATGAAGTCCGCCTTTGACATCCCGTCTCACAATCATTTTATTTCTGCTGTCAAGCAGGGTCTTCAATAATGCCGGACTTTTAATGGCCCCGGCAGGTATGTTGTTCTTCTTACTGAAGCGGGGTAACTGGCGGTCAGGGTACAGAATATAGGTGTTTTGATCTTCACGATAGAGTTTGCTGTTTCTCAGCACGCGCAAAAGTTGAATCACTTGCCTGGCAGTTAGAAATCCGGAACTCAGTATCGCCACTTGCCCTTCCAGCATTTCATACAGATGCCGGATAGTGATGGTTTTCTGTTTTCCGGTCTTTATTAGATTATAGGCATGATACAACTGATCTTCGCGCTTATTGGCCCGGATTGAATGATCGATGTACGCCAGAACTAATTCACAAAATTTTACCAGTTGTTCGGATTTTATACTCTGCCTGTGCCCCGAGAAACCCCTTGAATAAATTTTTGAGCGATAAATGCTTGCTGCTGCACCCAGTCGATCAAGCACGATTCGGCGGTTTTTATCGGAGACAGCGCCCTGCAATAAATGCCGTTGTCGCTCCAACTCGCTGAAGATGGTATCGTACCAGGCCTTAACTTCGTTGGAAAACAAGATAACTTCAGTTTTAAAAGTTTTGAACAGGTCGCGACAGAATAGTAGGTGCCGGCGCAGGTAATATAAAGTAACCATCGATACACCGTAACCAACCAGGGCATTGTTCGCATCGTTCCATTCGGGACGCTGGGTATTCATCCAGATGCCTGCCTCCGGAATAAAATTGGATACCTTGGTCAAAATGGGCACCAGTAGTTTCTCGGCGAGATTGACATGATAAATATTACCCTGGCCGGTACACAATAGTTTTCCATCGCTGCCAAGTTTCAGTACACGCTTCCGGACGAAGTCTTCCCGCTCCCGGTCAAAATCGACAGTTCTATGAGGATCCGTTAAAATTTCCCGATACGGTTTGACACGATACGGTACATCGGCATAAACAAAAATATCCCTGGTTAAAAAATATTCTAATTTCCCAGGGTGGTACTTCCGTGAGAGTTCCAGTAATTTGAGTAAATAAATAACCTGATGATCTCCCCAATATCCGATATAGGACCAGGAATCCGCCGGATCCAAAACTTCCCATTCAAATCCATCTCTGGTAATCCGGTAAGGATTATAGCCATCGGCCGTCGAGGCATTGACAAATTTACAAATCATATTTTCGATATAGACCGGGAATGACATAGCCAGCGCTTCCCAGTTTTGAAAAATATCACGCCAATTACCTTCATAATTTAAATTCTTTTCTCCCCGTTCATCCTTGATATCGATGGAAAACCAGTTCCAGGGCCGACTGGGATCCCCATGACGCCGGCTGAAGAACAGCGGCAGATATTCATAACATAATCGCTGCAGATCCGGATCGTTTTTTATCGTAATCTGGTCAAGTAACTCACCGAAATCAATCGACACAGGCAGGCTTTTTAAGTAGCGATTAAATTTCTTGAATATCTTATTATTAGCCTCACGGATAAATAATATGAGGTCCAGCGTGTTTATCCGATAATTATCATGAAATATTCCACCGCGTGATATATTATACAGTACATTTGAAAAATGACGGGAAGTGCTCAAACTATCTGCCGATTTCTGCAATCCATCGGAGTTAGCAACCATGCTGACCAGATTCCTGGTGCCCTGATTCACATCAGCTTCAATTGTTTGAATATGATCCTTTTTATTTTCCAGCATTCGGGTTAAGGCCACAACATTTGCGGCATCCTGATCGACATCAGCCACGATGTACCATGTTTTTTCCTGTTGTTCAGAAAGACGGGTCACGATATTCAGTAAATAGGCTCCGCGAACTGCTCGCTTATCGGTCTCTTGTTTAACCGCCAGACCGTTACGAAATGAGTCCAATTGACTCGAGGAGATCAATACATTTTGTACCTGGATACCTGCTGACCAGACCGTAGTGGCTTTTAAAGATTCGCTGGGCTCGGCCTTGTCTACCGGGATTGAACTTAATGAGTAAATACCAAGGCCGGCAGCAGGCTCTAACTCATTTTTTCTATAGGCATCGGCCAGATTACTATAGTCCGCCTGGAAACGCTGACTGATACCATAAGGCAGCAAATTCTGAATTCCATCCAACAGGTTCACCTCTACGGTTCTCCTGCCCTGATTTATGATTTTTGATTTCTTAATGAAACCGAAACGCTCGCTATTTAACCAGGTATACCAGAAACAGAGTTTCAGATCATTATTTATTTCTTCAAAAACTATTTTATTACCGTATATATTTTTATAAATATTGCGGTTAATATTGTATAGTCCCTGATACCTGGTGGAAAAGGGCTCCCACAAAAGACAGTGGTCCTTATCCTCTAGACGAACGATGGTTTTGCTGCCGGTAATATCTGCATTGTCCCTAATTTTATCATCGGTGTAGTAGGGAAATAAAGCATGATCAGGATTTTTTCGACCTGCAGTCAGAGCACCATTTGACGAAATGAACATCCAATGATCGGAACTGCTGACTATACTCATGAAGAAGGGCTTCATGCAGTCATAATGGGCGATCCTGTAGAAAAGTTCATTTTCTAAAACAACATATCCACCTTTGACCGGTTTGGGTGTGTTCTTAAGTGAAGTTTTACCGACGACGAGCTGCTTCAGCATGGAAAGAAATTCCTTTTTTACGACAAATTAGATTGCTTTGTCCCGACCTGTCTGCCCTGCCTGACGTCAGGCAGGCGCTAGGCAGGTAAACCGGGACTTACAATGACTAAGACACCAGTTAGTCATTGCGAGGAATCTGGCAAAAGCCGGATGACGATGCAATCTGATAAGCCTGCATAACTAACCTATTGAAAAGTCGATGCTGTTCATTCCAGCAATAGGAGGATACTTCTATTCTATAATTCTGATAATTATACTACATCCAATAATTTTCTTATTCTTGCTTGTATACTCTGACGTAGTCTACTTCCATCTTTTGCGGAAAAATGGAATTATCGATGCCCTGCACTCCACCCCAGGCGCCGCCGACAGCAATATTTAGCAGCAAATGAAATGGTTTATCAAAAGGCCAGACTTGCCAACCGGTACTTTCATTTTTAGAGGTAAAATAAAGGCTATCATCCAGGAAAACCTTGATTTCCTGCGGATACCATTCCAGGATGTAATTGTGAAACTCAGTTTCAGCATCAGGTACCTTAATAGTACCTGTCTTTTGATTATGATTTTTCCAATAATAGGCCTGGCAATGAGTAGATCCGTGTATCATTCCCGGATTGTAGCCCACATGTTCCATGATATCAATCTCACCGTTATCCGGCCAGCCGCCGCCGCCATAATTCCCGGTCGTAGGCAGCATCCAGATTGCCGGCCAGGTTCCCCGGCCAGAAGGAAGTTTGGCCCGTATCTCAAAACGCCCGTAGGTCCAGTCACCTTTACCCCTGCTGACCAGGCGTACCGAAGTATATTCATGCTCATTCCAGAAATCCCGCCGAGATTCGATGCAAAGCACTCCATTCTCCACTCGGGCATTTTCCAGGCGGTTCTCGGTGTAATATTGTTTCTCCTGGTTTCCCCAGCCATGCCCCCCGACATCATATCCCCACTTCAGGGAATCCGGCAAACCAGTGTAATTAAATTCATCCGACCAGACCAGTTTCCACCCTTTGCTTTCAGTATTCCCTGTTTCCCCAGATACCTTCGGTGCATTTTTACCGCAATAAGCTGCTGTACACAGCAAAACTATGCAGATAAAATATAATTTAATATTCATATGACTCCCGGATTTAATTTACCTGTTACTGGTTATCAACTTGTTCTTATTTCGTTTTGACTTTTTCGCTCAGCCAGATCTTGTTCAATCTTTTTCATGGTGTTATCATCCAATTCATAGAAAAAGGCGAAAGCAGTTGCTATAATAGTTCCAACTGCCGGAATAAAACTCATCATCAGGCAAATACCATTGAGAGTTACCGGTGTTTGCTGAACATTGGCCTGGAACCCGAACATGGCTAACAGCCAGCCGGCTAATCCTCCGCCCAGAGCCATACCAAATTTCTGCGCAAATGTTGCTGCCGAAAAAATAAGACCGGTAGCCCGGCGACCATTTTTCCATTCGGAATAATCAGCCGTATCGGCATACATAGCCCAGAGCAAGGGGGCCTGTGGAGCCATTATAAACTGGAGTATAATATTTACTGTAAAAACTAAAACGATCTGTTCCTTGGGAATAAAATAAAAAATCATGGTCAGAATACTGGACAGACCCATGACGATCAAATATAATTTTTTCTTACCAAGTATTCTCGAAAGAAAATCCGTACAAGCCACGCCGGCAATGACTGCCGCTGTTCCGCTAACCATGAACAGAGAAGCCAAAAGCTCATTCTCAATATAATATTTAAAATAATACATAATGGTGCCGGAACGAATTATGATATAACCAAGAGTGAAAATACCCATAACCAGCAGTACCATCCACGGTCTGTTATGAACCAGATCTTTCAGATCATTTTTCATGGAGGTCTGTTGATCTTTAGGCGGTTGTACCCGTTCCCGGGTCATGACAAAAGTTAAATAAAATAAAATACAGGCCAGCAAACCGTAGATGACTAAAGTGAATTGAAATCCTTTGGCCACATCCACCTTGCGGACAGAATAGGTCAATGGATCTCCGTCCAGATCCTGGAAGGTACCACCAAGATCAAGTGAGTACTCTTTGAATCCTGCAGCCAGTTTGACATTCTGCAGAGGAATAGCGACAGCCGGAGGATCATTCTTTCCTGATGAACATTTTACCAAAAATATATCCCGGGCTACCCCGCCTTTATTATCGCTGGCAGTTAATATTATTTTTGATATGCCAACCTTATGAAGTTGTAAGGCCAGCATTGCGTTTGAAACTTTGGCCGAGATAGCGGTACCATTCTCTGATTGCGCTTCATACTTAAGTTGGTCCCAGTCCTGGTCGGAGAATCTGCCTGATAGATTAATGGTACGCTCCGGGGTTCCGAGGTCAAACAATGTATCGGTGATCGCAGTGATCAGCACAGGGGTATGATTCCCGGTGGCATTCACGTAAACCGTAAACAAATCGTTGGTCTGACCATAATGACCATCGAAAGCCGTTAGTGTTATTTCTGAAACACCGACACCTTTTTCGGCTAGGGTCAGGATGCTATCGGTTAAATAGGCTTCTACGATATCGTTGTTATTGCTCTTGACTTCATAAGTTAACTTGTCTCCATCCGGATCGCTGAAGACAGCGGAGATGTTCGTTTCGCTGATTTTAAAACCCTGTTTAAAGACCCTGTCGTTAACCGGTGTTTTTACGATTGGACCCTGTTCGCCTTTCCGGTCAATGTTAATTAAGAATTCATTCGTAGTCTGATTAATCCCGTCGTCAGCCTGCACAATAATTCTGGAAGTCCGGTTATTAATTTCCTGTATTTTCAAGGTATGATCGGTCAGGGCAATACCCTGGTCCACACGGCCGGTGGAATAGACTAACGGCAGAGTAGCGCTTTGCACCACCAGAGCACCGATAAAAGCCAGCACGAACCGGTAGGTGGAAGCACTGGTTCTTTGCTGTGTATCCGGTGAAAGTACCCCCAGCATGGCTGAATAGGGAATATTGATAGCCGTATAGGCCATCATCATTAAATTATAGGTGATGTAGGCATATATAATTTTACCTTTAACCGACAGATCGGGCGTGGTGAACATAATCACACCGATTATCGCCAGCGGCAGCATCATCCAGAGCAGATAGGGCCGGAATTTTCCCCAACGGGTATTGGTGCGGTCCGCGATCATCCCCATGATGGGATCATTGATGCCATCCCAAATTCTTGAAAGCAGAAACAAGGTACCTGCCACCGCTGCCGGAATTCCAAAAACATCCGTATAAAAGAAAAGCAGGAAATTGATATACATCTGGAAATAAAAATTTGAAGCCGTATCTCCAAGTCCGTATCCAATTTTTTCCTTAGCCGATAAGATGTGAGTCGTTTTCAAAGTTCCCTCCCCATTGTGCAG
>CAYSHN010000166.1:0-7557 GCA_964430815.1 uncultured Calditrichota bacterium
TCAACATTAAATTTATATTTATTTGGAATGTATACTGCTTTAATTACCAATATTTATCTAGAATCGGATCGATAGATAGAGACTGATAACGGTATAAATATAATTATAGTGTTATCTGTGTACAATGAAAAATTGATGGGTCTTCGGTACAAGAGTATTATGAAGGTAAGAAACAAACCTTCGTGTTTATTAGAGATGATCGATGTTATCCAGATTGCCTCCGAGCGGAGTCGAGTGAACCTCTCTACAACTGCAGAGCTTTCATGCAATATCTAATTCTTTTTAAGAGGAGAAGATCTGTGTTTTTATTTACTCAGGCGCATAGGGCTAATGTACTTTTCATCATAGGTCGTTTAGCTAGCCACCTTCGAGGTTCTGGAAACCTCGAAGGTGATTCTTTGCCTTTACCCTTTACCCTTTTCACCACACGCCCCATTCAATTCCGCAATTAACTTTAATGCCTGGGCATAATTATGAGTTGTCGAACTGTCCGCCAGAGCACAGATCACCGCACTGCCCACAATCACCCCGTCACAATACGGCGCAAATCGCCGTACATCAGCTGCTCCGAAAATACCAAAACCGATCAGCATCTTGTTCTGGCTGAGCAACCGATAGGTGCGTTGAATATTTTTTAACGTTTGTGAATTAAATTGATTTTGCAAACCGGTGGTCCCGGTAATACTGACACAATAAACGAATCCTGAGCTGCGGGTGTCGATGGCCCGGATCCGTTCTTTATTCGACGTTGGGGTGGTTAATAAAATAATATCCAGATCATTAGGACTACGTCCCCAGAAAGTATCATATTCCTCCAGTGGGATATCCGGAATGATCAGGCCATTTATACCGCTGTTATAACTGTCAGCAATAAATGCCTTCAAACCATAGCGATAAACAGTATTGGCATAACCCATCAGTATTAAAGGTTTTGCAGTTTTGGCGCGGATCTGTTCGGCGTAACGGAAAATTTGTGGCAGTGCAATTCCAGCCTCCAGCGTCTTTTGCGAGGCCTGCTGAATGATCGGTCCATCAGCAATCGGATCGCTGAAAGGGATGCCGATCTCTAATATATCTGCTCCCTGGTCAAAGACATCCACCGCCAGCGATACAAAATCCGCTGGCAGTGGATATCCGGCTGGGAGAAAAACCGATAAGGCCTTACGATTGTTACTATTCAGATTATCAATATATTTTTTTATTACGCTCATATCTTAGAATAACCTTCATTTATTTTTCGAGTTTATAAGGGTATAATAGTATCATAAAATTCTATATTTTCGCCTTCGACGACCTACTTTTTGACTGGCCACCTGTCTGCCGCCAGGCAGGAAAAGTAGGCAAAAAGCCCTTCGCGAATTTAAACTCGCCCCGACCCGCCATTCGGCGGATCGGGACTCAAACATAAATTCGCGAATTAAAAGAATATAAATCCTGCACAACTAAATAATTAGCAGGTTGAATCAAAGTTTTGCTTGTTGTATGATGGTATTTAGATCTTTGTCACCTCGCCCGCTTATATTAACCACGACAATTTCATTTGAGAAGGTTTTTGGCATCAACTTTTCCAGATAAGCTAATGCATGGGCCGTTTCCAATGCCGGTAAAATTCCCTCGTAACGGGCCAGTCGTAGAGTTGCTGCCATGGCCTGGGCATCGGTGACCGCTGCATAGCGGACCCTTTTGATATCCTTAAGCAAGGAATGCTCAGGACCCACCCCCGGATAATCCAGACCCGCCGAGATAGAATGAACCTCAGCTACTTGTCCTTCTTTTGATTGCAGCAGATAACTTTTCATCCCCTGGAAGATACCGGGTGTGCCTTTGAGTAAAGTTGAACAGTGACGCCCGGAACGAAGCCCTTCTCCTGCTGCCTCCACCCCGATCAAACGGACCTGTCGATCTTTGATAAACGGGTAGAAAATCCCGATGGCGTTTGATCCGCCGCCAACACAGGCTACAATATAATCAGGCAGGCGTCCGTTCCCGCCGCAGGCCTGCTTGATTTGAGCACGGGTCTCCCGTCCTATTACTGACTGAAAATTGCGCACAATCATAGGATAAGGATGCGGTCCCACCACCGAACCGATGAGATAATAGGTGCTGCGCACATTGGTTACCCAATCACGGATCGCTTCGTTGGTGGCGTCCTTCAATGTACAGGTACCGGACTTGACCGGTCGTACCTCCGCTCCCAGAATTTGCATGCGAAACACATTTGGTTTCTGGCGTTCCATGTCCACTTCACCCATATAGACCACGCATTTCAGGCCAAGGTTGGCACAGACCGTTGCTGTGGCCACACCGTGCTGACCGGCTCCGGTTTCAGCAATGATCCGCTTTTTACCAATGCGTTTTGCCAGCAGGATCTGTCCAAGCGCGTTATTAAGTTTGTGGGCACCGGTGTGACACAAGTCCTCACGTTTTAAATAGATCCGGGCCCGGCCATAATATTTGGTCAGGCGTTGAGCAAAAGTCAATGGGGTGGGCCGCCCATTATAAGTTTTTTGTAAGTACTCCAGTTCCTGATGGAACTCCGGATTTTTTATAGCAGTGTGATATGTTTTTTCCAGGTCAGTCAGGGCAGAAATTAACGTTTCAGGTACATATTTTCCGCCAAAATCCCCGAACTTTCCGCGGGCATCCGGCCAGCGATAAATAGGTTTCATAAAATCATCCTGATAATTATGATCAATATTCTGTTGTTCGCAATTTTTCAATCTGTTTAAAGAATGCCTTTAATTTTTCCGGATCTTTCTTACCAGGTGTACTCTCCACTGCTGATGACAGATCCACTCCGGCAGGTTTTACCTTCTGGAATACCTGCTGGATGTTTGTAACTGAGATACCCCCGGCCAGCATACAGATTTGACGCAATCTGGCCGGGATGCAATTCCAATCGAAACTTTCTCCTGAACCGCCGTAGACATCCGCTGAATAAGTATCCAGTAAAAAACTACAATTCTTATATTCACTAATGACAGAGAAATTGAATTGATTGTCAATACGGAAGGCTTTGATGACTGGATAGTGTATCTCTTGAATAAATTGTGGCGATTCATCGCCATGCAGTTGAGCTCCATGCAAACGGCAGCTACGGATAATATGGTTAACCGTTTCAGCCTGTTCATTGACAAATACGCCAATCTTCAGCAGCAGCGGCGAAACCTGATTTACGATTTCTTCTACCTTTTCCGGAAGCACATAACGTTTGCTACCCGGGTAGAAAATAAAACCGATGGCGTCGACCCCCAGGTTCTGGCACAGTAAAGCATCATTTAAATTGGTAATTCCGCATATCTTAATTCTCATATTCACCCCATTGCTGAAGTTCATGAAGTGCTATTCCGGGATCAGCAGCGCGCAGCAAATGCCCCCCGACCAGAATAGCATTGATACCTGCTTTTTTAATTTTCTCAATCTGCGATTTTTCGCGAATGCCGCTCTCAGCGACGGTTATAACATCAGCTGGCAGGAATTTTCTAATATGAATTGCCGTATCCGGATTGACGCTTAAATCGGCCAGGTTGCGGTTGTTAATCCCGATCAACCGGTTTTTTTGCAGATCGATTTTTTCAAATTGCTCCGTGCTGTGTAGTTCGAGCAAAACATCTAAATTAACAGTTGAGGCAGCGTGAGTTAATTCAGCAATCTGACCGGTCGATAAAATTTCGGCAATCAATAGAATAGCATCCGCTCCGGCGGAACGCGCTTCAAAAATCTGATATTCATCAAGAATAAAATCTTTGCGCAGTAAAGGGATCTGGCAGAAAGCGGCAACCTTGTACAAATCTGCGATATCGCCCTGAAAATATTTACGGTCGGTCAGAACTGATATGGCTGTTGCCTGGTTAGTTTCATAAATACTGGCGATTTTTTCCGGATCGAAATCAGTGCGGATCACACCGGCCGCCGGACTGGCTTTTTTAATTTCAGCGATTACAGCCAGATGCTTGGATTGAAGCAGTGCCTGGATTAAACTTCTGGTCGGTCGGCTAAAAAATCCGGCATCGCTGAAATTCCGCAATTGATAGCGATTATGCAATTGCCGGATCTCTTCTTTTTTTACCTGGACAATGTGATCCAGAATATTCATGCAAAATCCCTTAATTGGTTTAGTTTTTTAAGTGCAGCTCCGCATAGAATGGCTTCTTCTGCCGCGGCCAGGCAATTTTTAATAGCCGGATCATATCCGGCTACCCATAACGCCATGGCAGCATTGGCAGCTGTAACCTGAAAAACGGCATTTTTTTTCTTTTTTTCAAACAACTTCAGCAGGATAGCTGCATTCTCCTCAGGAGTATTCCCGCATATTTGCTTAGGATCGACCGGAGAATAGCCAAAAGTAGAATGATCGATCTGGTAATGCTTGATCTGTCCATCGTATTCAAATATGTCTGTGGGTTGTGACAGGGTGATTTCATCATAAAGATCGGCGGTACAGACAAAGCATACCTTTTCCATAGTCAGCATGTGCGCTGCCTGGGCCATAATATTTGCCGTATGACAGTTGAACGTGCCGATCATCTGACGTTTCGTGCCAGCCGGATTGGTCAGTGGTCCCAGGATATTAAAAATCGTTTTCATGCCAAGTTCCCGGCGTATTGGCGCTACATTTTTCATGGCCGGATGATAATCCGGAGCAAAAAGAAAAGTAATACCGATTTCATCCAATGCAGCCTGGGCACGCTGGGGTGGCAGATTGATATTGATTCCCAGCGCTTTCATCACATCGGCACTGCCGCATTTGCTGGAAACGGAACGGTTGCCATGCTTGGCTACAGGTACACCGGCAGCAGCGATCACAAAGGCCACGGTGGTGGATATATTAAAGGTACCGGAATTATCCCCACCAGTCCCGCAGACATCAATTACCCTGTCTCTGCTGCTGGTAATTTTTATACTGCGTTCCCGCATAGCCTGAGCCGAGCCGGCTACTTCCTCGGCGGTTTCGCCTTTAATTTTTAATGCGATCAGCCAGGCCGCAATTTCGGCCTGGTTTGCTGTACCATCCATAATATAGCCCATGCTGTTCATTGATTCCTCAAAGGAAAGATCCTGACCGCTAATAATTTTTTCCAGATTATCTTTCATATGACCTCCAGCCAGTTTTGAATAATTTCACTCCCTTCAGGGGTTAAAAAAGATTCGGGATGAAATTGAATCCCTTCCACGGGATATTGTTTATGCCGTACACCCATGATAATCCCGTCATCGGTTTCGGCGCTTATTTCCAGATTACTGCTGAGCGTATTACGCTCGATGGCCAATGAATGGTAGCGGGTGGCCTGAAAATTTTGTCGGATATTTTTAAATATGGTTTTGCCGTCGTGCCGGATCAGCGAAGTTTTGCCGTGCATCAAACGTGGTGCCCGCATCACCTTAGAACCGTATGTAATAGCGATACTCTGATGTCCTAAACAGACTCCCAGAATAGGAACATCCTGGCCCATTTCTTTTATTACCTTCAAGCATATATTGGAATCCTCCGGACGGCCGGGACCGGGCGAGATAAGAATACGTTCAGGGTTCAGACGGCGGATTTCGGTGAGGGTAATGCGATCGTTTCTGCATACGGTAATATCCGGCGAAAAACGACCGATCAATTGAACCAGGTTAAATGTAAATGAATCATAATTATCAATCACTAGGATCTTCATCGATCTCCTCCGCATATTTCAGGGCATTTACCAGTACTGCTGATTTATTTTCAATTTCTTTGATCTCCAGGTGCGGTTGGCTGTCAGCCACTATCCCGGCACCAGCCTGCCAGTAAACCGAATCTTTCCTGGCAAACAGTGTGCGAATCGCTATGCACATATCGAGATTTCCACTGAAATCGATATATCCTACGGCACCGCCATAAACATTACGGGTGACCTGTTCATATTGATCGATCAGTTGTATAGCCCGGATCTTGGGGGCCCCGGTTAGTGTTCCGGCCGGGAAACTGGCCATTAATGCGTCGATGCAATCCTGATCGTCGCGTAATTCCCCCTCCACCCGGGAGACAATATGCATCACATGTGAATACCTTTGAATTTTCATTTCTTCGCTGAGATGGATAGTATCAAATTTGCATATCCGGCCCAGGTCATTACGGGCCAGGTCCACCAGCATGACGTGTTCAGCCCGTTCCTTGGGATCAGAAAGCAACTCGGTTTCCAGTTGGCGGTCTTCGGTTTCGTCTCGCCCACGACGACGGGTTCCGGCAATGGGTAAAATTGTGACTTTGCGATTGCTGACTTTTAATAGATCTTCCGGGGATGTGCCAATAATGGTAAGATCATCTCCGAATTCCATATAGTACATATAAGGTGAAGGATTAATAATACGCAGAGCCCGGTAGACATTCAGCAGATCTCCCTGATAGACAGCGGTGAAACGCCTGGATAAAACGATCTGGAAAATATCACCGGCCCGGATATTCTCCTGGGCCTGTTCGATTATGGTGGAAAAGTCAGGGTCCGGTTTCTGGTTAGCCATGGCTTGAAACTGGAAATCTGAACGATAGGTTACAGGTTTGGCCAATTCGCGATGCAATTGCTGCAGTGCCGTTCGAGCCGATTCATAAGCCTTCGGCAGATCATGCTGATCAGCAGTAAAAACATTTTTAATCAGAATTAACTGATGCTTGTAATGATCAAAGGCCACCACGGTGTTATAAACGGCAAAGATCGCATCCGGGGTATCAATTTCCTGGTGGCGGTTAAAATCTATCACATCTTCGATCAGGGCAATATTTTCATATCCTAAATATCCCACTATGCCACCGGTGAAATCAGGCAATTCCTCGACAAGCGGCCGGCTAAAAGCAGTAATTTCCTGCTTGAGGTACGTAAACAGATTACCGTGCAGATGTTCTTGCCGGCCGCCATGGATGACCTCGATTTGATGTTCACGGTTGCGAATAATTTTTAGCGGATCACAGCCTACAAATGAATAGCGGGCTAACCGGCCGATGCCTTCAACGGATTCCAGCAGGAAACAGTAATTATTTTTCTGGCGCAGTTTAAGATAAGCCAGTACCGGCGTTAATAAATCCGCGGTGATCTTTTCGTATACCGGTACCACAGTGTATTTTTTAGCGAGTAGCCTGAATTGTTCATAATCCATTGATTTTACTCCAAAAAAAAACCCTTCTCTGTGAACTACGGAGAAGGGTTTTTGTATTGATTATGCTTCTTTTATTCACCCGAGCCAATACGGAAACAGCGAGACCCACCATCCCCCATTATGGTTTTGCCAATTGATCAGAATGAATTTTCTATCAATATTTTTCATAATTATTCAAATATATGATAGTCTACTCTACTTTGTCAAGGGTAGAAGTGAATATTTTTATTATTACAATAATTCAATTTCCTGTTTTAACCTGATATCGGCGGATGATGGACCGATATGAATGACAAATTTTCCCTTTTCGGTAAACCACCCTTTTGTTTGCGGATTCCAGAAAGCGAAATCCTTTTTGTCCAATTTGATAGTTACCAACTCACTTTGGCCGGCAATTACACGCACCTTCTTAAATCCTTTTAGCTCTTTAACTGGCCGGGG
>CAYSHN010000167.1:0-7544 GCA_964430815.1 uncultured Calditrichota bacterium
TGTCTCCCATTCACCGGATTTCACTCACGGCTAATTTTGGCATGAATCGCGATGAAATGTATACCATTGTGCAGGAATTAAAGCGTCAGGAGGAGGAGCGCATCATTGCTGAAATACGCGAAGCGGACAAACAAAAATCCATTGCTGACCATTTACAGAAAGCAGATGCATATTTCAAGGAAAAGAAGTATCTTGATGCGGTGGTTGAATATCGCGAGGTAATCAATCAAGAGCCATTCCATCAACAAGCCAAAATTATGCTTGATTCGGCTAATGTTTTATTGAGCCGGGAAATTGATGATCGTCAGAATCAGGCCATTTTAGCGGCGATCGATAAGAATCGTGCTGAAGTTGATAGAAAATTTATTGAAGATCAGTACGAAAAAGGCCGAATATATTTAGATAAGAAACAGTATACTGAGGCTTTAATTGCTTTTAATCAGGCTCTGGAACGTGATCCTGAGAATAAACCGATCAAGGATGCGATCAGCACAACCCAGCGCCGGATGCGGGAAGATATTAATGCCCTGGTCTTGCGGGCCCGGCAGGAATTTGAGAAGGAAAATTACTCTGAAGCACTGCGCTTACTATCTGAAGCCCGTTTGCTCAGCAGCGATGACACGCAGGTGAAAAAAGAAGTTGACACATTAGTTGAAAGAGTTAAATTACAGGAAAATATACAGAAGGGATTGATGTTATTTGATATCGGACAGTACGAGGAAGCGTTGAAGATATTTGAGGATGTATTGGCCCAGGATCCGGGAAACCAGTTTATCCGTCAATATTATACCAAATCCAAGATCGAAGCACTGGCCGAAACGGAAAAAATGGAACCGGAAGCCGAACGCCGTTATCTGGAAGGTGTGGATAAATTTTTATTGGGCCGGTATAGCGAGGCCATCGAGATCTGGCAGGAGATAATAAAACAGCATCCCTATAATAAAAAAGTCCTGGAAGCAATCAGTGGTGCGGAAGATCGTCTGAAACGCAGCCAAAACAAATAGGAAAAATAGATGTTTCAAAATGTCAGGAAGGAATTGATCGCCATACCGGCACAGATGAGTTATCTGGGCCAGGTACGGGATTTTATTGATCATATTGGCAAAAAGTATCGATACGAGGACCGTTTGATCAACTCCTTCAAACTGGTTATCGAAGAAGCCTGTACTAATATCATCCGTCATGGATACCGTGATATTAAGGGCGGTGAAATTACAATTAAGGCGATTGTCCGCCGCCAGAGTTTAACCATCGTCGTCGTTGACCAGGGTATAAGTTACGATCCACGGCAAGCCTCTACCCCGGACCTGGAGAAATATATCCAGATTGGTAAAAAGGGTGGACTGGGCATTTTCATGATGCGTAAGTTGATGGATGATGTCCAGTATAATATAACCAGTCGTGGCAATGAATTACGTCTTACCAAGCAGCGTGAAGTAATACCCCAGACCAAACCTCAAGCCTTGTGGGAAAATCTTACACTGCGCACGCGGCATACCATTACGGCTTCCGCGATCTTTACCGTTTTAGCTTTGATCATTTTTTCGTTACTATACTTCCAGGTTGATGAAACTAATCTGGAAGAAGCAATCCAAACCATCAAAGCACAGTCCCTTTCGCTGGCCGATAATAGTTCCGAGTATTTACAAAAAGACCAGTATCTGGATTTATTTTCTCTGGCCCATTCACTTAAAAAAAATAATCCTGATCTGATTTATGAGACATTCATCGTTGACTCTGCCAGAGAGATCGTCAGTGGTAGTACGCCGTTAAAATCCCAGGGGACTTATAACATTCCCGAAAAAAAATCTGTCGTGGATACCGGGGATACACTCCGCTACCTGACTGTATATAAATATACAGCAGAGGATACCCTGACGGTATATGATTTTGCTACCGAAATTCACACCGGTTTACGCGGTCAGGGGGAATTAATTGGCTGGTCTCATATCTGGATCCCGGATGATTATATAGAATCACGGGCCCATCAAAGTAAAACTAATCTCATCATATATCTGATAATTATTCTTTTAATCACTTATGTGGGCAGTTATTTTCTGATCGACCGCATCGTTACCCCCTTCCATTCCCTTGCCGATTGGGTCAGGGAAGTTGGCCAGGGTACCATCGATGAAGATGAAATTGATATTGATGCTTCCGATGAGCTGGGTGAAATTGCCCAGGCTTTTAACCTGATGACCAATAAATTTCGCGAAGCCCAGGTTAATCTGATTGAGCAACAACGATTGCAAAAAGAATTGCAGGTTGCGCAGGAAATTCAACAGATGTTATTACCGAGTGACTTCCCGCAGGTAAAAGGGTATGAACTGGCCTCCTATTATGAAGCTGCAAAAGAAGTAGGTGGAGACCTGTTCGATTTTGTGGAAGTTGATAATGATACGATCGGTATCTGCGTAGCCGATGTGGCAGGAAAAGGTGTACCGGGCTCACTGATTATGACTATGATCCGTACTGCTCTACGTCTGGAAGCACGCGGTAATAAAAATCCGGCCGACGTGCTGAGCAAAGTCAACCGGTTTGTGACCGATGACATGAAACGTGGTATGTTTGTGACCATGTTCTATCTGGTTCTCGACAGTCGTAACCGTATTATTCATTATGCCAGTGCCGGGCACAATCCGATGATCTTATACCGCGGCAGCACCAAACAGACCTATTATTTAAATCCATCCGGATTTCCGGTAGGTATTCAGTTACCAGATCTTACTCTGTTTGATCAGAAAATTCAGTCAGATACAATACGTTTACGGGAAGATGATCTGCTGGTTCTGTACACTGATGGTGTTACCGAAGCTATGAATCCCAAGCGTGAATTATACCGTGAAGAACGCTTTCTGGATGTGATTCGCCGATTTTCAAACTATGATGTTTCGGAATTTATTCAGCGGGTAAAAGATGACATCAAACACCATACCCAGGGTTATCCGCAGAATGATGATATTACTTTTGTAGCGATCAAAGAAAAGTTAATGCAAGGCGAAGTCATTTATGCCATTCAAAAAGAACTGTTCCGGCTGATTGATGAGGTCAAGGTTCCGGTTAAAGAAGCCTGCGAACAAATGCTGGTATCTCCTTATATGTATCGCAAGTACAAAAAGATTAAAGAAGAGGTTGGTTGGGAAGGACTGAAGGAAGCCTTATATCATACAGATTATATTGAGAAAAAACATATCAGTATTGAAGATAAAACCAAATTATTTGAAGTAGTACGCAACAATCCTGAATTTGGTCCCAAGCGGATCAGTGATGAATTGAATACCGAAAAATATAGTTTTACCTTGTTGGAACCCCGCCGTATCTATGACGAACTCAAGCGTGCCCGCCTGACCACTGCTGAGAAACGTGAAGCGTTTATCAAGCGTGGTGGCCGTAAGCGGATCAAATTGCCCGGAACACCTTTATTGACTCTGGATGGCCAGGTTATCCTGAATTATGAGTCAGCAGAAAAAACAATTTCAGAAAAACGGGGGACCAAAGCACCGGCTGAATTTATGCCTACACCACAGCCGGAAGCAGAAAAAAGGTTTGCTGATAAACAATTAGTTTCGAAGAGATTTGAAGAACCAGCAACAGCTACGGCGGAAATACCTTCGGCGGTGGCAGAGACTGCTCACCCAGCAGAGGAAAAAGTAGTTAAGGAAAAACTTCCTGAACCAAGGATTGACTTCAAAACTAAAGCAGAGACGTACAAGCCGAAAGAAAGTAAAATAACTCCACCCCGTCTCCGCAAAACAAAAGCGCCACAGGTTAGAGAGACCATTGAACCCATAGTTGAGATAACTCCACCACCTAAAATACAAAAAGCAGTACCTATAAATGTTTTTCAGGCGCCTTCAGAGCAAGAGAAAAAAGAAATGCTGCCCGCGCCACTGACGGCACCTGACCTGGAGATCACTCCGGAAAAACTGGATACCTTTTATGATACTATACGGGATGATTTAAAATTAATCGATGATATTGTCATAAATTGGACGGATGGAAATTTTAAAAAAGAAGATTTCATAAAAATTATATTATCCTTAAAAATAATTTCTACTCATCATCTTTTAAAAGATTTGATTAATGTCCGGCAATTGTTCACCCAGGTCATCAGTGTAATTGAATTTTTATCAGAGAGCAGTGTGGAGTTGGAGGAACAGTTTGTTATTGAAAATGCGAAAGAAGTGTTGAAATACATAAAAAAAGAAAATATATTATTGAATTCAATACTAGAACAAATAAATGAAGTTGGAATAAAAAATCTGCAGATCAGAGAAAAAATAACTAAAGATATTTCAGTGAATCAATCTGATCTGGATGCAGTACGTAAAAAAATTGCCAATAAAAATTTATTGAAGAACAAGGCAATACTCGATTTGCTATCTAAATCTAACCAAGGTTAGATTGTCCCAATCAGATTAAGGAGGAAATGAATGGAAGGCATTCAGGTATCAGCAGAAGTTGCCGGGAGCAGAAATCAAATTTCAATTATTAAAGTAGGTGGCTATATTGATACCACTACGTCTTCAGAATTGGAGCGGGCATTAGATTCTTTATTAAAACAGGGTCGATTTTTTATTGTTGTGGATCTGGGGAATGTCGATTACATCAGTAGTGCAGGCTGGGGTATCTTTATCAGCGAAATTAAATCCATTAGAGAAAATGGCGGGGACCTGAAATTGGTACGAATGGTGCCAGATGTATATGAAATATTTGAATTGCTGGAATTCCATCACATTCTGGATGTTTATGACACTGTTGACGAGGCCATCAACAAGTTCGAAGTTCTAGAGTCAGCGGGCAAACCTGTAGCCAAAGAGGTGAGTTTTAAAAAGCCTGAAGCGGTTCCCGGTAAAGAGGCAGTATCTGCAGCAGCATCCACATCCACCAAAATGGCTGCAACAGCTGGAGTAACAGAAACAATTATTGAAAAAGGTGAAATAGCGACTGCTGATTTATCGTTAGTAGAAAAAATTAAAATGATTGTGAGAAAAAATCCGGAATACGGTGCCTATAAAATAAAGAAGCGATTGAATACAGCCGATTATGGCTTTATGAAAATCGGTTGGTTAGTAGTGCGAGGTGAATTGCAAAAATTGGGATTAAACAGCAAAACCCGTCGCTATGCATTTACCTCCGGCTCAAACAAATAGGTGTACCACCCGATGTTGGATATGATTGTTGAAATTATCTTCTTGACCGCAGTGCTTGGTTCTTTCTTTTCTAATTTTTTTGGTCTACCGGGTAATTTGTTGATCGCCTTAGATTCACTGGTTTATGGTCTGATAACGAATTTCAATAGTTTTACCTTTACCTTTGTTTTAACACTTTTTTTGATAGTACTGATCTCTGAGTCTTTAGAATATTTTCTGATAATTGTAGCAGCCAGGAGATATGGTGCCTCCAAGTGGGGAATTAGCGGTAGTATTATTGGGGGAATTGCCGGTGCCATTAGTGGTGCATTTGTCACTCCCGTCATCGGTGCCATCATCGGTTCTGTACTGGGGGTCTTTTTAGGGGGGACGTTACTGGAATTTTTCAAGTCCTATAATTTGCGCGCAGCACTGAACTCCGGAATCGGATCGTTCATCGGCAAAATCGGGGGATTGTCGGTCAAGACCTGTGCTGCGGTCACTATGCTGATTATGATTGGATATAGAATATATTAACTATAGTCAGGCGAACTTTATGATCCCAAATTATTGTTAAATAATTTGGGATTTTTTTTGTTCAATTTTTAGGTAGATTAAAAAGGAGATGAATTAAGTATCGTAATATTTTTATTATACACCTTAATAATATTTATTATATTGTACATGTATAGTTAATAATCGTTTAATCTGGATTCTTGCTAAATATCTGAATATAATAGAGATACTTGACAAATTGTATCAACAAAATCTTCAAGAATATTTATAAACTTACCCGTGTCTTCAAATTGATATTATTAACAGATAAATATTGTTCAATTAAATATATGACCTTCTGTTAAATAAAAGTACATGAAATGTAAAATCATGAGGAGGTTAATAATTTATGAAACAATACAGAGTATTAATGTGTTCAGTGACGGAGTTAGAGAATAAACTTAATAAATTTTCAAAAGAAGGATGGACATTGATTCATGCAGCATCACCAGTTAAAGCAAGCATGACGATTATTCTGGAAAAGTCAGAGAAATCTGAGGAGGATAATACTCGGATTAACTCTCAACAGGAATCGGGTCTTTTCCAATTGATGAGTAATATAATCAAATCACAACATGATGTTATTAAATCAATAGTACAAAACATGAAATCATGACTAACACTGAACCATTTAATATAGTGTATAAATTGGTATAAAAATACAATTTGACATGGTCTGATCGGTTTAATTTTCACTTACTTTTATTAACTGATCTTTTAAAAAGTTGGCATATTAATCAAGAGGAAGTATGGCTCTATATCAAAATTCTAATAACAAATTAACACTCATTAAAGAAGAATTTTTTAAATACGAAAAAGATATACAAAAACTTACGGAAGAAAATTTAGAATTATTATTTGGTTTAGAAGTTGTGAAATCAGAATGTGTTATAAATAACTTTAGAATTGATACCCTATCATTTGATCGCGAATCAAAATCATTTGTAATAATCGAATATAAGAAAGATAAAAATTTTAGTGTCATAGATCAGGGATATGCATATCTATCTCTAATGCTCAATAATAAAGCAGATTTTATTTTGGAATATAATGAAAATAACAAGCACACGATAAAACGAGATGATATTGATTGGTCACAATCAAGAGTATTATTTATATCACCTTTCTTTACCACTTATCAGATCGAGTCTATTAATTTCAGAGATTTACCAATTTCATTATGGACAATAAAAAAGTATTCTAATCAAACAGTCATTTACGAGCAGATTCAGTCTTCAATAGCAAAAGAAAGTATTAAAACTATAAAAGTAAAAAATGAGAATATTAATGTAGTTAGTAAAGAGATTAAAGTATATACTGAGGAAGAACATCTCTCTAATGTTTCTGCTGAAATTGTTGAACTGTATGAAAAGATAAAATCAATGATATTGAATATAGCTCAGATTGAAATAAAACCTAAAGAATTATATATAGCGTTTACAAGTGGCTCAAATATCGTAGATGTACGTATTCAAAAAAATTCATTGAAACTATGGATAAATCTGAAGAGGGGTGAATTAGATGATCCCAAACGTATAATGAGGGATGTTTCAGGTATAGGCCACTGGGGGAATGGCGATTATGAGATACAAATAGATGATGAAGAAAACATCGATTATATATTATCCTTAGTCAAACAGTCATATAGATTAAATATGAAATAATAGCTGCGATAATTATTTCAATTGTACACTGAGCCGATCAACACGAAAGGCAATGGATTTTTGTTAATATGGGTGAATATTTATGTCTAACCTATTAATAAATCAGTATTATAATAACCTTGATCGGGCGATTCAATTCGGAAAATCGACTAATGAACAGAGTATACGCAACCATTTTTGGAATTTATTGAAC
>CAYSHN010000168.1:0-4258 GCA_964430815.1 uncultured Calditrichota bacterium
TGCCGCAGAAATTATTTTATCGGCGACAGAATTGGATTTCGGACAAGTACCCTTGAACGCGGATTCATTGAAAACTCTTTATATCCATAATAAGGGCCTGGCGGTGTTGATCATGCCTTATGATAGCTTATCCATTACAGGCAGTCAGGCCAACGCCTATTTTATAGAAAATATTGCGGAAGATATTTCAGTGGCACCTGATGATTCGGCGTCACTTAAAATCAGTTTTCACCCTGTACAGACAAACATCAACCAGGCTGAGCTGAGAATCAGGAGCAACGATCCTGTTGATTCGGTACGGATCGTTAAACTTTCCGGCATTGGGGTGTATGATTCCACTCAAATATTAATATCATTCGATCCGCTGCTCTCCAGCAATCCATTTACCGCCGGACAATCCGCTACTATCAGCTTTACCATTACGGGCTTACCATCCCCTGATTCTGCTTTTGTCTATTTCAGATCTGGTGGCAGTATAAACTATACAAGACTGCTCCTTAATCAACAGAGCAGCGAAAACTGGTCTGCACAGATTGATGCTCCATTGGTTACCAAACGCGGTCTGGAGTACTATGTTCAGGTCCAGCGGGGTCTGACTGCAACTTATTATCCGGCCAATGGCAGGGATAATCCCAGGGCCATCCAGGTGGCAGTGCCGCAGATACAATTTCCCTGGCAAACCAAAAAAGAAATATACCAGATGATTTCTATACCGCTGGCAACATCCGGCCAGGATTTGCAGACACTATTTCAGGATGAATTAGGTGCTTATGATAATACAAAATATAGAATTTATGAATTGACTGATGGAACACAGTATACCGAAGTTGTGAGTATGAATAAAACACTCCCCCCGGGAAAAGCCATGTGGCTTATCACCAAAGAGGTAAAGGATTTAATCATATCAGACGCACATACCGTAATTACCGATCAGAATTTTGAACTGCAATTACAACAGGGTTGGAATTTGATCGCGACCCCGTTTGTCTTTCCGGTTGCCTGGAACCAGGTCAGCACAGAATTAGCCCTGCGATATTATGACGGCTCGGACTGGCCTTTTGCGACATTACTGGAACCCTTCAAGGGATATGCGGTACATGTACCAAAAGATACGGTCCTTTTAATACCTCCGCAAGATGCTGAGGCTGTGCTGAAATTGTCAGAAAAATCTCAAAATCGGTCCGTTGATGGATGGCGCATTCAAATTTTAGCAGAATCGGCTACTGCCAGAGACCTGTTCAATTATGTGGGCGCATTCAAACAGGCTACGGCGGGCATCGATTATTGTGATAATCGGGAACCTCCACCGATTGGTGCCTTTATTTCACTCCATCTGGCACCACCTAATACATCTGAAAAGTATTCTACAGATTACCGGGATTTGGAAATGGGCCAATACGTTTTTGAATTCGAAGTGTCTTGTAATATCGAAGAACAAATCAAAATATCTTTCCGGGAGGAGCATCTTCCGGAAAATTACGATTGGATCGTCGTATCAGAGGAAAATGGCATCTATTATCCACAGAGGGTCATTCAGACGACAGATAAACAAAGCCGGTATAAAATTATTATCGGTACCGAACAGTATATCGCTGCAGCCAAATTAAATTTCAAACAATGGCTCCTAACCTGGAATCTCGAACAGAACTACCCTAATCCATTTAATCCCAGTACGACAATTAAGTTTAGTCTTGCTGAAGCGAGTATAGTTACAATTAATCTCTATAATATCTTAGGCCAGAGAATAAATACCTTGCTGGCCGGGGTAAAAATGGAGGCTGGCTTTCACCAGATTGAATGGAACGGTACCAGTGCAGCCGGTGAGCGGGTATCTTCCGGTATTTATTTTCTGCAGTTAAAAACCGGAAAGTATAATCGGTCTATAAAAATGATTTTATGCCGGTAAATAACTGAATATGCCGGCGGAGTGAATTGCATGGAAAAATCAGATTCTCCGGAACGCTTGAAAATCGGGCGGTTTTTGTTATCACTGGCAAGTGAATTTATCAGCCTTGATCCGGAAAAAATTGATCAAAAGATTACTACATCTTTAAAAGAAATTACAAACTATCTGCAGACTGAACGGTGTTATATTTATCTCATTAATAATAAAACCTCCCTGGTGTTAACACACTACTATTATCAAAAAGAAGTCAAAAGTAAAATCCGCAGGCATGAACAGGTGGACAAGGAAGATTTCCACTGGTTAATGCATTCAATTCTGAACAAACAACCTGTTTATATATCATCTTCTGCTGATTTACTGACCAAATCCTGTACACTGAAAACAATTATGGAGGTTGAGAATACGCAGTCCATGCTGCTGTGGCCCTTGAGTCATAATGAAGATATAATAGGTTTTATTGGCGTGGATAGTGTCCGGGAACAGAAGCTATTCTCCGGAGATGAACAATATCTACTTAAAATGTGTGCCCATATCATAACTCAATCTTTAATTCGTAGAAAACAGGCTCAATCTGAATTATTACGGGAAAGGAAGTATAAAAACCTTTTTTCAGAGATTGAGGATGTTGTTTTTATCTCGACACCGGAGGGTAAATTTTTAGAAATCAATGCGGCGGGCGTAAAATTGTTCGGCTATGAATCGGTTCAGGAATTATTGCAGATCAACATTGGGCGGGATCTATATATTGATTCACAGGACAGAGTGAACTATAAAGAAACAATGAGAATCCGGGGTCATCTAAAAAATCACGAATTAAAACTCAAACGTAAGGATGGAAAAAAAATCATTGTTCTGGAAACGGCTACAGTGGTTAGAAATGAGAATGGTGAAATCATCGCCTATCAGGGTATTTTACATGACATTACCGAGAGACGACAGTTAGAGCAACAACTTACCCGGTCACAAAAGCTAGAATCCATTGGATTACTGGCAGGCGGTATAGCACATGATTTCAATAATATTTTGACAACAATAAGGGGGTATGCTGATCTTATTCTGTTGGATATGGATGATTCGACTCTTCATAGCATGCAACTCAAGAATATTATCGATAGCAGTAAAAGAGCAGAAGAACTGATTCGGAATCTGCTTGCTTTTAGCCGGCGACAAATGATCGAGCCAAAAATAATTAACCTCAATCAGGTCATTAACGAATTACACCACATGCTCTCGAGGCTTATAACAGAAGATATCCAATTTGAGTTGCACCTGGGGGAAAATTTGCACAATATCAAAGCAGATCCGGCCCAGATTCAACAAATCCTGGTAAATCTTGTCGTAAACGCCAATCATGCCATCAAGATGGAGAAGAATAAATCAAAAAAGAGGCGTATTAAAATCATAACCACTGAGACAGAGTTAAAAGAGGAATTTGAAGATGATTGGTTTGAAGGGGATAGAGGTAAGTTCCTGCTAATGACCATTGAGGATTCCGGTATCGGTATAGACGATGCAATAAAAGAAAAGATATTTGAACCATTCTATACCACCAAGAAAGATGGTGAAGGAACCGGGCTTGGTCTGTCAACGGTTTATGGCATAGTTAAACAAAATAAAGGTGTCATACATGTAGAAAGTGAACCGGGTATAGGAACCATTTTTGAAATTTACTGGCCTGTGACCGGCGAAACCTGCACCGAGAATACAATCAGTGATACCAACATTCAATTTAAGCCAACCGGTGAGACTATTCTGCTGGTAGAAGACGATCCCCATGTCCGGGGTTGGGTCTCCGGTGCCCTGAAGTCTCTGGGATATAAACTTATTGAAGCAGAAGATGGCGAACGCGCGCTGGATATGGTTGTGAATGAGAATTTGCTGGATAAGATAGATCTGTTGATCAGTGATGTGGTAATGCCGGTAATGAGCGGAGAAGAACTGGCTGAAAATATTAAGAAAATAAAACCATCGATTAAAATAATTTTATGCTCGGGCTATACTCAATCCCGGGTCTTTGAAGGGGATAAATCACAGCAAAATAAATATTGTTTCCTCTCAAAACCTTTTTCTATTAAACAACTGGAACAGACTATCCGTGTAGTCCTGCAGCAATAAAGAGGCACTGAGTACCTGAGTAAAAAAATGAATTTCCCCTCTCGAGAGGTCCGCCTGCCGGCGAATTACAAATTACCAATGACCAAATCCCAACTGATAAATTCAAAATACCAAATTCCAAATACCAATCCGCCAGTGGGCGGATCCCTGTCTGACGCCAGGCAGGCGACTGCCGGCGAATTACAAATTACCAATGACTCAATCCCAAATCCCCTTTATCACAAAAGTGTTGATTTT
>CAYSHN010000168.1:4268-7525 GCA_964430815.1 uncultured Calditrichota bacterium
AAAGCTCTAATTTATAATCGTCAGAACAGTTACCAGACAATACAGGGTTTAATCTATTTATCATTAATCCAGTGGTGGTATCTTCGATTTATTATATCAGAAAAGTGTCATATATTAATCAGGAAAAAATGTGCAGATGAAATTTCAGGCATCATTTATTTTTTTATATTGAATTGATGTGTAAAATGAAAGTCACAATCATTATATGTCTGATGGTAATTGGGTGGTGTTCCCTCTCCCCTGCCCAGGATTTCTGGCAACAGACTAACGGACCATTTGGGGGAGATGTCAGATCCTTTGTTATAAATTCACATGGGCTTATTTTTGCCGGGACATCTGATGGAGGAGTTTTCCGTTCAGCCGATAACGGGGATAACTGGGCGCCCATCAATGCTGGCCTGACACATTCTAACATTAATACTCTTGCCATAAATTCGAGTGGTGATATTTTTGCCGGAACATCTAATGGAGGAGTTTTCCGTTCAGCCGATAACGGGGATAACTGGACAGCAATCAATACTGGCCTGACCTACACTAACATTAATACTCTTACCATAAATTCGGCTGGAGATATTTTTGCCGGGACATATAATGGAGGAGTTTTCCGTTCAGCTGATGACGGAGATAATTGGATACAAACTACTCTGACTTTTATTTCCATTAATTCTATTACAATAAATTCAAGCGGGGATATTTTTGCCGGAACATTTGAAGGTGGAGTTTTCCGCTCAGCCGATAACGGGGATAATTGGACTCAAATAGATACCGGTTTAACCTGGCCTTATGTTAAGTCTCTGGCAATCAACTCTAATGGGAATATTTTTGCTGCAACATATGGCGGTGGAGTTTACCGTTCGACCGATAATGGGGATAATTGGACCCAAATCGATACTGGCCTAACCTACATCAACATTAAATCTATTGCCATAGATTCAAGTGGAAATATTTTTGCCGGGATCTATGACGGTGGAGTTTACCGTTCGACCGATAATGGGAATAATTGGTCCCCAGCTGGTCTGAACTATATTTCTGTTAATTCTTTTGCTGTGAACTCAAACGGTGATATTTTTGCCGGAGCACATCAGTTTGGCGTCTATCGCTCAACCGATAATGGGGATAATTGGCTACAAACCAATACCGGCCTGACCTTTGCTAAAGTTGCATCTCTGGCCATCAATGCCAGTGGAGATATCTTCGCCGGGACATTTGATATCGGAGTTTACCGCTCGAATGATAATGGAGAGCATTGGATACCAATCAATAATGGATTAATGAATCATGAGATTAAAGCACTTACTATAAATTCAAGTGGCTATATTTTCGCTGCAGCATATGGTAGTGGTGTTTACCGTTCAACTGATAACGGAAATCATTGGATACCTGTCAATACGGGTTTAACCAGTACCGAGGTCAGGTCTCTGGCCATAAATTCAAGCGGATATATTTTTGCCGGGCTATTTGAGGAAGGAGTTTTCCGTTCAACTGATGATGGAAATAACTGGATCCAATCCGGATTGATCAATCAAGATCTAAATTTTCTGGTTATAAACTCCTGCGGAGATATTTTTGCCGCAACCGGTTATGGAGTGTTCTGCTCAACCGACAACGGGGACAACTGGACAGAAATCAATAATGGACTGACGTATCTCAATGTTTGGTCTCTGGCTATCAATTTAAGTGGGGATATTTTCGCCGGGACAGATAGTGGAATTTATCATTCAACCGATGATGGGGATAATTGGACACCTGTCAATATGGGTCTGACTGGTACGAATGTCAGGTCTCTGGCTATAAATTCAAGTGGACATATTTTTGCTGGTACATTTGATGGAGGAGTTTTCCATTCAACCAATAATGGGAATAATTGGACATCAATCAATACTGGTCTGACTAATACTAATATTTTATCTTTGGTCGTAGATTCAAGTGGGTATATTTTCGTCGGGACATATGGTGGAGGGGTGTTTCGGAGTATTCAATCAACAACTGCAATCAAAGAAGTTAAAAAAGAAGCACCTTTATCGTTTGAATTAAGACAAAACTACCCTAATCCATTTAATCCAACAACAACAATCAAATTCCAAATTCCAAATCCGCCAGCGGGCGGATCCGCCTACCGGCGTGATTCTAAATTTACAACTCTGAAAGTCTATAACCTACTGGGCGAGGAAGTGGCAGTATTACTGGAGGGAAATCTTGAAGCCGGAAATCATATAGTACAATTCAACGCCTCAAAAATCGCCAGCGGAGTTTATTTTTACCGGCTTGAAAGTGGAAAAGCGCAAAAAGTAAAGAAGCTGATCTTATTGCGATAACTAAACTGTTCGATACCGATATCGTTTAGTCTATATTTTAAGTAATAAATTCCAAATCCCAAGCACTAATTCCCAAAATTCAAATCACTATTCCCGATATTTTTTTTCTTCGTGTCTCTTCGTGCCGAAGGTCTCCGTGTAATTCTTTATCCTAACTACCAATGATCAAATTTCAAATTCCAAATTCCAATAACCAAATCCCTTTCACCACAAAATTGTTGACTTTCCTTACAAAAACACTAATTTATAACCGTTAGAGCAGTTTCCGGACAATACAGTTTTTAATCTTCCGATTATTTATTCAGCACCGGTATCTTCAATTTAGTATATAAGAAAATTTATTTCATAAGAATTGTGTAAGGAAATGAAGATGAAATATATCACTATTATCTTTTTTATCTGCCTGATCGGTGCTGTGGGTTGCGAACAAAATGCAGTGGGTCCGGATGGAAATCAAACATCGGAGAGTATCATTGAATTTGCCAGTATAGTGGATATACAGTTGGTGTATTATGATAGTATCCAGATCGAAACAAAAGATGAATTTATTTTCAATTCGCCAGAAATAACTAAAATCGAAATTGGTCAAAAATCCCAAAACCAATTTCAACTTCTCAAAACAATTATACCCCAATATCTGAGTAATGAGGATGGATATGTTTTAATACTGCAAACCGGCCTTGGCATCGATCCTGAAATCATCGATTTTACCCTGGCTGTAAGATTATATTCATCTGCCAACAAATTTTATGAATTGGATACCCTGATATGTATGTATAAATATCCATATTCAGACAGTGAAATATTTCTTACCTACGAAGATATATTCCGTAATGACTCTTCATCATTTATTCCGATTAATAACGCCTATGTACAGGATTTTGATTTTGATAATTCAGTTATGTTTGTACACGGCATGACAATTCATGGTATAATTTCAAT
>CAYSHN010000169.1:0-7506 GCA_964430815.1 uncultured Calditrichota bacterium
CTTACAGAGTAGTCAATAAAAATCCTTTGGGATCAGCCGCCGGTTATGGATCTTCCTTTCCTGTAGACCGAAAACTTACCACCAGGCTGCTCGGTTTTGCTGATTTAAATTACAATTCCGTATATGCACAGATGTCCAGAGGTAAAACAGAACGGATCGTCAGCCAGGCCCTGGCCACGGTGGCTGCAACGATTGCCAAATTGAGTATGGATATTACCCTGTATGTATCACAGAATTTTGCTTTTATCTCTTTTCCCGATCAACTGCTGACCGGTTCCAGTATTATGCCCCATAAGAAAAATCCTGATGTTTTTGAACTGATCCGGGCAAAATGTAACCGCATCCAGGCTTTACCTTTTGAAAACACACTGATCACGGGCAACTTACCTTCCGGCTATCACCGCGATCTGCAAATACTAAAAGAACATTTCCTGCCGTCCTTCTCTGAAATGATGGAATGTCTGGAGATGCTATATTATATGCTGCAACATATTAAAGTCCATAAAGATATTTTGCAGGATGAGCGCTACAAATATATATTCAGTGTCGAAGCGGTTTATCAGGAAGTACTAAAAGGAATGACTTTCCGTGATGCTCACCGCACCGTAAGCAGGCAAATCAAGCAGGGTCAGTTTAAAATACCGGAAAAGGTAAGATACACCCATGAGGGCAGTATTGGTAATCTGGCTAATAAAAAAATAAAGCAGGCCATGGAGAGAACGATCAGGGAGTTTGATTTTATACGGGTTGACCGTGACCTGGAAAGGTTGTTAGTGGGATGAATAATACCATGATCAAGATAATTCTGTCCATATGATTAGAAATATATTATTATAACCTCTTAGTTAGAAAATATAATAATTACGGTTTAATCACAGTATAGCATAAAAGTCAAGGAATATGAAAACGCCAGCACAAGGATTATATGAACCGTGGCATGAACATGATGCCTGTGGTGTCGGGTTTATCGTCAATATAAACGGTGAAAAATCCCATGATATCATAGACCGGGGTGTCACGATCTTATGTAACCTGGAACATCGTGGTGCTATAGGTGGTGATCAGAAAACCGGTGACGGTGCCGGTATGCTATTGCAAATACCAGATAAATTCTTCAAAAAAATAGTTGATTTTGAATTACCCCCCGCAGGTCTCTATGGTGTAGGTTTTCTTTTCCTGCCCCGGGATACCGAAACCTGCCAGCGGGCCAGATCTATGGTGGCCGCTGTGGTGGCGCAGGAAGGGGGTATCATCCTGGGCTGGCGTGAAGTGCCCACCAATCCTGATTGTCTGGGTGAATTTGCCCGCGGATCGAGCCCGGCTTTTTGGCAGGTTTTCGTAAAATTTGGAAATATGTCGGATGATGTTCTCGAACGTAAATTGTATACTGTTCGTAAATGCCTGGAGAGTGAAGCCGGGGCGCAGGGTTGGGATATGGATAGTTTTTATCTGCCCTCTTTCTCCTCCAGAATTATTGTTTATAAAGGGATGTTTGTATCAACCCAGTTTGTCTCTTTCTATCCTGATCTTGTTGATCCGGATTTTGTGAGTGCGATTTCCATGGTGCACCAGCGCTACAGTACAAATACATTCCCTTCCTGGCCGCTGGCACAACCGTTTCGTTATCTGGCGCATAACGGTGAAATTAATACCCTGCGGGGAAATATCAATAAAATGATGGCTCGCCATGGCCGTTTGGAATCAAAACTGTTCGGTAATGATATCAATAAAATATACCCGATCTTAAATCCGGCAGCCAGCGATTCTGCTATTCTGGATAATGTTTTTGAATTATTGACTATCAGCGGACGGTCATTGGAACATGCACTGATGATGATGATTCCCGAAGCGTTTGGGCAAAAATATCATATCAGTCAGGATAAACGGGCCTTTTTTGAGTATCATGCCGCGATCATGGATCCCTGGGATGGCCCGGCTGCCGTGGCCTTCAGTAATGGTCAGAAGATTGGTGCCTGTCTGGACCGCAACGGCCTGCGGCCATGCCGTTATGTGATCACCAAAAGCGGTCAGGTCATAATGGCTTCGGAAGTAGGGGTGCTGGATATTGCCCCTGAAGAGATCCGCGAAAAGGGAAGACTGTCACCCGGGAAGATGTTTATCGTTGACACTTTACGCAAACGGGTCATCAGGGATAACGAAATAAAATCTGCGATTTCCCGCTGGAAACCATATCGCCGCTGGCTGGAAGAAAACCGGATCGAACTGAAAGGATTATTTCAGGTTCCCGGGTCCATGGGCACAGATAAGGAAACATTACTGAATCGCCAGATTGCTTTTGGTTATACCATGGAAGATTTACAAATGATCATTATCCCCATGGTGAAAAATTCACAGGAACCCCTTGGTTCTATGGGCAATGATGCCGCTCCGGCCATTCTTTCTAAAAAGCCGCAGTTACTGTATAATTATTTCCAACAGATTTTTGCCCAGGTCACCAATCCACCGATTGATCCCTATCGTGAAAACCTGGTAATGTCACTGATGAGTTTCATCGGCCGGCAAAGCAACTTACTGGAAGAGAGCCCGCAGCATTGCCGTCAGTTAAAACTCTACCATCCGATTTTAACCAATGATGATATTGAACGGTTACGAAACACCACGATGGAGGGATTCCGGGTCTGTACAGTGCCGATGTTATTTGATGCCGATAAAAACGGTGGAATGCTGGAGAAAGGTTTACAACAATTATGCAACGAAGTGGAACGGAAGGTCGATCAGGGGTATTCATTGATTATTGTCAGTGATCGCAATATTTCGAAGGATAAGGCTGCTATTCCGACTTTACTGGCTGTATCTACATTAAATAATCACCTGGTTCGCTGTGGGAAACGACATCTGAGCGCTCTTATCATGGAAACCGGTGAAGTCCGGGAGGTGCATCAGTTTGCTATGCTTTCGGCCTACGGTGCCAGCGGTGTAAATCCCTATCTCGTTTTCGAAACCTTGATTGACTTGAAAGAGAAGGGATATCTGGACCCCACCATTACTTTGCAATCGGCCATTTTGCAATACATAAGTGCAGTTAGAAAAGGTTTATTGAAGATAATGTCCAAGATCGGTATTTCTACCATTCGCAGTTATCGCGGTTCGCAGACTTTCGAAGCAATTGGCTTAAATCAGGAATTTATGCAGAAGTACTTTCCCGGCACCGCTTCTCAAATCGGCGGTATTGGAATTGATATCATTGAAAAAGAGACCTTAATGCGTCATTTTGAGGCTTTCGATGCACGGATGAAAAGTAATAATATCGATTCCGGCGGTCAATATCTATATCGCCGTTTCTCAGAAAACCATGCCTTCTCCCCTGAAATGGTTACGCTGCTGCAAAAAGCTGTTCGTACGGACGACTATAAATTATTCAAAACCTATTCTGCTGAAGTTAATGACAGCAATAAAAATCTATGTTCGCTAAAAGGATTATTTCAATTCAGGAAGGGCCAGGCCATTCCGATCGCCGAAGTTGAACCTGTTGAATCAATTATAAAACGATTTGTTACTTCCGCCATGTCCTTTGGCGCAATCAGCAAAGAAGCCCATGAAACGCTGGCCATTGCCATGAATAGACTGGGAGCCCGAAGCAATTCGGGCGAAGGTGGTGAGGATGAACAACGATATCTTCCCGGTGCGAATGGCGATTCGAGCAACAGTAAAGTCAAACAGGTTGCTTCGGCACGGTTTGGTGTTAACATCAACTACCTGGTCCATGCCGAAGAATTGCAGATCAAAATGGCTCAGGGTGCAAAACCTGGTGAAGGTGGACAGTTACCGGGTTTTAAAGTTGATGATATTATTGCCAGAGTGCGTCATTCAACTCCGGGGGTCATGTTGATTTCACCCCCTCCGCACCATGATATTTATTCCATCGAAGATCTTTCGCAGCTGATCTTTGATTTGCGTAATGCCAATCCCAGCGCCCGCATTTCTGTTAAACTTGTCGCCGGGGTGGGTGTGGGAACTGTTGCAGCCGGTGTGGCTAAAGCCAAAGCCGATATGGTACTGATCAGCGGTCAGGAGGGCGGAACCGGTGCTTCACCGTTATCTTCCATTAAACATGCTGGATCCTGCTGGGAAATTGGTCTGGCCGAAGTCCAGCAAGTCCTGGTCAGGAATCGCCTGCGGGATCGTATCCGGGTGCAGGTGGATGGAGGCCTTAAAACCGGACGCGATATCGTAATCGGTGCTTTACTAGGTGCCGAGGAATTTGGTTTTGGTACCACGGCCCTGGTTACGCTGGGTTGCCTGCTGGTACGCAAATGCCATCTGAATAATTGCCCGGTCGGTATTGCCACCCAAAATCCGGATTTACGTAAAAAATTCAGCGGTAAGCCTGAGTATGTAATGAACATGATGAAATTCATCGCCGAGGAAGTCCGGGAAATCATGGCCGATTTAGGTTTTTGTTCATTCAATGAAATGATCGGCCGGGTGGATATGCTTGAAGTGAACCAGGCTATCGAACATTTTAAAGCGAAAGAACTTGATTTTTCCCGGGTACTTTATCAACCGGATACACCCAGTGGCGTTGCCAGACATTGTATAAAGCCTCCGACTCACGATCTGGCTCACACCCTGGACGAGAGTTTGATCCAACAATCGCGAGACGCTATTGAAAACAGTAAAAAAGTCGAATTCAGCATGGGCATACGAAATTTTAACCGCAGTGTCGGCGGTAGATTAAGTGCGGAGATTGCCAGACGCTATGGTTCCAAGGGCCTGGCAGCTGATACAATTAAAGTTAAATTTACGGGTTCAGCCGGTCAGAGTTTTGGTGCTTTCCTGGCTCCGGGAATCAGTTTTGAGTTGGAAGGGGATACCAACGATTATCTGGGCAAAGGTCTTTCCGGTGGAAAAATAATCGTCTATCCGCCCCAGCAATCCAGTTTTTTGGCCCAGAATAATATTATTGCCGGGAATGCCAACCTGTTTGGAGCCACCGGTGGTGAAGCTTATATCAACGGCATGGTCGGCGAACGGTTTTGTGTGCGTAACAGTGGGGCAATTGCCGTGGTGGAAGGGGTGGGTGACCATGGCTGTGAATATATGACCGGCGGACGGGTGATCGTGATTGGTAAAACAGGTGTCAACTTTGCTGCGGGTATGAGCGGTGGTATTGCTTATATTCTTGATGAAAATCAATTATTCGATACGCACTGCAACCTGGAAATGGTAGAAATTGAACCGGTGATAACTGCAGAAGACATCACCTTTCTCCATTCCAGTCTGCAGAATCATTACCGCTATACCAAAAGCGATCATGCCGCCCAGATTTTGGAAAACTGGGAGGATATACTGCCCTATTTTGTTAAAGTGATGCCAATCGATTATCGTCATGCCTTGATGCGAATTCAGCAGCAGGAATCGAGAGAAACAGACTCAGTCGGCATGACCGAGGAGGTTTATCTGTAATGGGCAAGGCAACAGGTTTTCTGGAATACCCGCGTCATGATGCTGATTATCAGGAAGTAAATGAGCGTGTAAAACATTACCGCGAATTCACCACTAATCTTAACCCCCGGGAAATATCAATTCAGGGTGCACGCTGTATGGATTGTGGTATTCCTTTCTGTCATTCGTTTGCCGGTTGTCCGGTGGTCAATCTGATCCCGGAATGGAACGACCTGGTTTACCATAATCTGTGGCAGGAAGCCTATGAACGGTTGGAACTCACCAATAATTTTCCGGAAATTACCGGCCGGATCTGTCCAGCGCCCTGTGAAACAGCTTGCACCCTGGCCCTCAATGACAATCCCGTGTCGATCAAACAGATTGAGTTGGCCATCATAGAAAAGGCCTTTGAACAAGGGTGGATTGTGCCCTGGCCGCCACAAAAGGAGAGTGGGAAAAGTGTGGCCGTAATCGGTTCCGGGCCTGCTGGTCTGGCTGCGGCCCAGCAATTGCGGCGCCTGGGGCATCAGGTAACGGTTTTTGAAAAATCTCCTAAACTCGGCGGGCTGTTGCGTTATGGTATTCCGGATTTTAAACTGGAGAAATGGATCATCGATCGCCGTCTGGAACAGCTGAAAGCCGAAGGGGTGGAGTTCAGGGCCGATGTTCACATTGGTGAAGACCTGTCGGCTCGTTATCTGCAGAAATCATTTAATGTAATTTTGATCGCTGTAGGTGCGGCCCAACCGCGGGAACTGGATCTGCCCGGCAGCGGGCTTAAAGGTATATATTTTGCGATGGATTATTTAACCAGATCTAATATGCATATTGATGGGATGATCGGTAAAGATAAATTGATCTCAGCCCGTGATAAAAATGTTCTGGTATTAGGGGGAGGGGATACCGGCTCCGATTGTGTCGGGACCGCTAACCGCCAGGGGGCCAGGCAAGTTTATCAGTTTGAAATTTTACCTAAACCAAGGGAATGGGACAAACCCTGGAATCCTGAATGGCCCAATTGGCCGAATATTCTGCGTACTTCATCTTCTCAGGAAGAAGGTTGCAATCGTGATTGGGGCATCCTGATTAAAAAGTTTGACGGTGAACGCGGAAAACTTAAAAGAGCAACTTTCAGCCGATTGGAATGGCAAATGACCGACAGCAGCGGCCGGCCAGTAATGAAAGAAATAAATAATTCTGAGTTTACCCTGGACGTCGATATGGTACTTCTGTCCATGGGCTATGTGCATGTTCAGCATGATCAGCTGCAGCAGGATCTGGGCATTGAGTATAACAAGCAGGCAAATATAAGTATCGATGGAAATTACGGGACCTCGGTGCAGGGGGTTTTTGCCGCCGGTGATGCTCATACCGGCGCCTCTCTAGTAGTTAAGGCGATTTTCCATGGCCGCCAGGCGGCAAAAGCGATTGATGAGTATTTAAAATAAGGGTAATGGGAAAAGAAGTACCTGAGTGACCCACCCCTTCATCCCCTCCCTTAAGTGAAATTGGTGAGGTAACAATCAGAAAATATAAGCTCGAACCAAAAGGATATTTTACATTACTTAACCAAAGCAAAAATAAAATACATTAGAAGCGGAAAAATTTGAAAAGATTTAATTAAATATTGAATTGGTTTTGAAGTTCGCGAATTCATGTTTGAGACCAGACGTTAGTCTGGGCGAGTTTGAATTCGTCGCAGGTCTTTTTGCCTACTTTTCCTGCCTGACATCAGGCAAGTGACCAGACAAAAAGTAGGCCGCCTGTCTAGCGCCAGGTAAATACCAGAGGCGGAATAGAAGTAAAACTATTTAAATTTTGCTCTAACAAACATTTCTAGCAGACGGCGAACCGGCTAGCCTGAATTACTAATCCCATGTTGATGCTTCAGCGCTGCTGGCTTTCGCTCGTTGAGATATTGCGTTGTGAATAATAGTTAATCAGAATATTAAGAAACCTGCATAAATGAAAAGTAAATCACCAGTGGTTGAAAGGAGATTCAGATGAAACACTTTTCACTCTTAATAACACTTATGATTGGTTTCTTTGCCTATTCAAATGCTTTCTCGCAAATGACATCCGCCATCCAGGTGGGTCTGT
>CAYSHN010000170.1:0-7475 GCA_964430815.1 uncultured Calditrichota bacterium
AAAAATATATAGATAGCCGTGGGCTTTATGCCCATGTATTATTTTGCCTTAGTCGTTTTTTTAGCTTTTACTTTTTCCAAAGTATAAAATGCCCGCAGTAATTCAATCAGATTTAGATTATAAGCTAATATACCGTTGGAACGATAGGGTTCATCACCCTCACATATTTCCGAAATATAACCTGCACCCTGCTCATAAAATAACTTGGCAAAATTATTTACATATTGGCGCAATGTATCAACCGTATCGGCATCCTTGCCCCTGAACCGCAAGACCGCATCTACATATAATCCCACTGTCCAGGGCCATACTGCACCACGATAATATGCTGGATTTTTCTTGGTGATCTTAACATCCAGTCTACCGATATATTCTTCATCGTGAACAGAGAGGGTACGCAGTCCATAGGGAGTCAATAATTCTGCTTCAATCTGCTGTAAAATCAGAGCTCCGTTCTTCGTTTCAACAATGGGAAATGGCAAAGCGATTAAAAAGAGTTGATTGATACGAAATGAACGGTCGGTATAATTTTCACGGATCAGATCGTAATAACGTTTCTGATTCTCATCCCAGAAATAAATTAAAAAGGAAGTATGGCAATTAACAGCCATGCGGTTGAATCGTTTAGCCATCCTTTTCTTTCCTAATTCTTTGCAGAAGTATTCCATGATTCTCAAAGCATTATACCACAGAGCGTTAATTTCCAGCATTTTCCCATAGCGCAGTACCTGTCCTTCCTGGTTACGTAATGGAATCCAGCTGATAGCGGTTTCCTGATCCCCGCTGAAAATCAGATTGTCTTTATCATTATAAATATTATGACGTGTACCAGTTTCATAAGCATTGACTATTGAGAGGCAGGGATTTAATAATACTTGTTCCAGATAGGAATTATCCTTACTCAAACCATAAAAGAAGTAAAGAAAATTAATAAATAGCAGACTGTTGTCCGCATAACGGTCGTCGCTGCCTGAACTCTCAAAAGGATAACAAAACGGCAGCAGACCATCAGTCAGTTTATTCAGATAACGTTCAATGATCTGCTTGGTTTTATTCAGATCATCCAATAACAGGGTCAAGCCCGGTAATGAAAATAACATTTCGCGGGTTGAGATCTGATAGTGATGATAAGCAGGGAGAATCAGGTCTGGTTGCCTTTTGGAGGTGATGATGCTGCTGCACACTTTTTCAACCAGGTCTGTGGTGAAATTAGAATCGCTCACAAAAATCTTTGAACGGGTGGAGCGGAATTCTTTTTCACGTCGGTATAACTCTTCATAATCAAAATTTGTGAGCCGTTCTACGCTGATAAACAGATCCAGTGTCTCATAGGCTTCCAGAATACAAGAAAAAAATCCCGGATTAAGTAAATCTTCGGTTGGCGGCTGACCCTCCATTGTGCTTTCAATATATCCGGGTAAATACTTATAATTAAAGTACCATAAGGGAGCAGGTGTAAATTTCCCTTTTAGATAAAATACATTCAATGCCGGCATCTCTGCTTTGGGCAGAAAGCGCACCATATTTTCTTCCAGATAACTGTCGGTATTGATATAGGGTAATTGATGAGAAAGTTCATTAGTTTTACGATAAGCAATGATTGGTTTAAGAATTAGCTGCAGAGCGGCCCCTTGATTTTTGTTGGTGTAGCGAATTACCAGAGTATTCTGGTCATGCAGCAGGAATAATGTTTTTTCCAGGCGTTGTTGATTGATGACATAGGTGAACCGGGGGAAGGGATTAATACTTACCTGTTGAAGATACTTATAGCCATCTGGAAATATAGCACCGGCATATTGATTAGTAGAGATCTCATAAATATAATGATCGATAAATACCGACTCTTCAAACTTGGATAATAAGATTAACCGGTCGTTCATAGAGCCGCTGGGAATCGCTAATAGTCCATGATAACATTGACTGTTCAATCCATACAGGGTGGAGCAGGCATATGCTCCCAGGTTATTTACTTCCAGCCACTCCTTTTTTATACTGAAATCAAAATTCTGCAATCTGTCCCGATCATATTCAATTTTCATATATACTTTTTAATCTCCCGATTATTAGTTTAAATTACCAAAATATCTTGATTAAAAACTCTAATCCAATTCTGCTGGATATTTGATCAGCATCCAGGAGAACGCACTAACCGCAAATGGAATTGCTTGTTCATCCAGATCGAAGGAACCGGAATGCAGTTTTCCACGCATGGATCCATCATTAATTCCAATACGAAAAAATACACCAGGCACTTCACTGAGATAATGGGCAAAATCTTCTCCACCCAGTGTACGGCTGCGCGGTATTATTTTTTTACTGTCCATGATTTCCGCTAGAATTGTGCGGACCCGATCCGTTACCAGAGCATCGTTTATTACCGGAGGTGCTCCTTTTATAAAAGTAAACGTACCTTTTGTACCCCATTTGGTATTGGCATTTCTTACTGTAGAATCAATAAGAGCCAGTAATTTCTCAGCCTGGTCGTTATGGGTGACCCGCAGCGTACCTTCGGCGGTGAAGTGGGAGGCAATCAGGTTATAACTCTCTCCGCAACTGATCCGGCCTATTGTAAACACCAGCGGTTGATCAATTGTTTCCAGGCGATAGATACTACTATACAATTCATTTAAAACCGATACGCCAATAAAACCCGGATCGACAGTATCTGCCGGCCGTGCCGAGTGTCCTCCCGGACCGGATATTTCAATTTTTATTTGAATCGACTGCGCGGTGATCCAGCCTGGTAATAAACCGATAGTACCTGTATTCAGGGACGGATCAGCGTGCAGGCCAAAAATTGCTGTAATCCCATGCATTTTACCGGCCTGTACGAAATCAATAGCCCCCCCGGGAATAGGTTCTTCCGCATGCTGAAAGATGAAGCGTATATTAGTATTAAGATGCTGTTGAAAATGAGACAGTGTCCAGGCTGTGCCCAGCACCACAGTTGAATGAAAATCATGACCACAGGCATGGCATACATTAGGTATGGTAGAACGATAAGCCACTTCCTTTTGATCGGCGATAGGCAGGGCATCCAGGTCAGCACGCAAAGATAACCATGGTTTATTTTCAGCCAGAATCAGATCGCAGCAAAATCCGGTAGGACCTACCATATCGATGCTAAAATCATGTTTCTCCTGCAGCCGTTCACGCAGATAAGCAGATGTATTATACTCCTGCCTGCCTATTTCCGGATGGGCATGTAAATATCGCCGCACATTTTGTAGTTCAGGAAATAATTCCCGGCTATAAGCAGTAATCTGATCAAAAGTGATTGGTACCATTATAACAGTAATATATAAGTTATAAAACAAAAATAAAATATTTAATTGCCATCCGGATCTGTCGATCAGACGTGCCGATTAGGCACGCCGATCAGGCTCGTGGGTGAAATTCCTGGTATACCTGCTTCAGATAAGTACGATCCAGATGGGTATATATTTGAGTAGTGGAAATATCAGCATGTCCCAGCATTTCCTGCACCGCACGCAGATCTGCTCCTCCCTCCAATAAATGGGTGGCAAAGGAATGACGAAAAGTATGGGGATGAACCTCTTTTTTTAAACCACTGTTCCGGACATGGGCCTGTAATATTTTCCAGAATCCCATACGGCTTAAGGGTTTGCCACGGGCATTTAAAAAGGTAATACCTTTGGAACTCTCCTGGCGATCCAGGGCCGGCCGTGCTTGATCTAGATACCGGCGGATCCATTGCAGAGCCCGCTCAGAAGTAGGTACTAAACGCTCTTTGGATCCTTTGCCCAGAATGCGCACAAATCCCTCTTTAAAATAAATATCGCGGATCGGTAGGTTCAGTAATTCGGATATGCGCAGACCGCTGGCGTAAAGCAGTTCAATCATCGCCCGATCTCTGATTCCGCCAGCATGATCAAGTTTTATTCCAGTTAAAATTTTTTCTATTTCCGGAAAGGAAAGTACATCCGGCAGATATCTTCTAATTTTAGGTCCCTCTATATGCTCGCATGGATCATAATCCAGCGCATCTTCTATCAATAAAAATTTATGGAACGAGCGTATGGCTGACAGATTTCTGGCCAACGACGAAGCACTTAAGCCCAATTCACTCAACATTTGCAGCAAACGTCGAACATGACGATCCCTGATCTGGACGGCCCGTTGAATATCCTGGGATTCTAAAAAAGAAATATAGCGACTGAGATCCTGATGATATGCTTGAATGGAATTTTCGGATAAATTTTTTTCGAATCTTAAATAGGTGAGGTATTGCTGCAGATACTCATTCATTTATTCTTTACTGTACTCTTATCTTCCAACAGATGTTCGGCCAGAGACAAGGCTACTCCCGACAACATCACTTCGGATCCCAATTTGGTGAAATCACTGGTTAGCAAGGCCGAATCCACGTTACTATAAACCGAGCAAGCAGCAGCTTTTTCGACAATAATGCCTGAAAGCCGGCCATTATGTTCCCCGATAAAAACCACTTCTCCCAGTACATCACTGGCCACAAAACCTGTACAGAAGTGCAACTGTATATGCGCGCAGGGTGTAAAAACATTCACCAGATTCCCCTTATTTTCACCAATAGCGATATCCCGAAAAATCTCCAGGGTCAGCCGGCGACCCTGTTCCTGGTCCTGCAGCAGTGCCCGGTATTGATTACCCCGCTTGATAAATTTTGTATTCAATACCTTTTCAATCTCGCTAATTCTGGTATCGGTAAATTTAAATTTCATGGGTCAATTCCTTATCTCGTTCAATACATAGTATACGTAAAAAAATCCATGACGTTGTCAATTTTTAAAGCCCCATCAAAATAATATGGTTCGCCATACTCGCTATTAACCTGTTGTCCATAGAACCTGGCCCGGGTAATGATTGATTCCAGGAATTCCGGCCGGTTGATATAAGTAATTTCTTTTTGCTCGGTTTTAAAAAATTGAGAACGATAAGCATGGATAGCGGCCATTTTTGTTTCCATATCTGCTGATATATCTACCACAAAGGATGGAGTAAAAATCCGGTGTAGCATGTAAGACAAGACAATCTTGGGACGATAAAATTCCTGACCATCGATTATTTTTTTCAAACCAGCCTGGTAAATCGCTACCTTAGCCAGTAGTGCTGCTGCCTCGTGATCAGGATGGCGATCCTGATGATAGGGTAACAGACACATTTTAGGTCGCCATTTACGAATAATTTTTATCACTCCCATACGGTGTTCAGTTGTATTAACCAGATTACCTTCGGGTAATCCCAAATTTCCGCGCCAATCCAGTTTTAAGACGGCACTCGCTTGCTGACTTTCCTGTTTTCTTTGTTCAGCGTCACCCAGTGTGCTTAATTCACCTGCACTCAGATCTAAAATTCCGGTGCTATAACCCTCCCGTTTGGCCCTGGCCAGCAATCCACCGCAAAATAATTCAGCATCATCAGGATGCGGACTTATGGCCAGAATATCAAGAAAAGTCAATAGTAGCCCCCAGGTAATAGGTTACAACTTAAATATTTCCATTAGATTATTCAAAAATTTAATTAAATAGAATGGCAAAGGAAACAGAAAATTATAAGTGTGGAGGTGCAAGGTTTTCAAGAAAGAACTTAAATAATGGGGGATATGCAAAAGAGGGGCGGGATATTTACCCCGCCCCTGAGAAAAATCCGACCTCTGGTCAGACTTTTTCAACTATAACTGCAGTGCCGTATACCAGGATTTCTGCTGCCATTTGCATAATATAGGAGGTGCTGAAGCGTACACCGACAATTGCATTGGCCCCCAGTTTTTCGGCATCGCTAACCATGCGATCTACAGACTGATCACGTGATTCAGCCAGGAGTTTAGTGTACTCTTCGATTTCTCCGCCAATAATATTTTTAAACATAGCGGAAATATCCTTACCAATATGCCGGGCTCTGACCGTATTACCTTTCACCAGACCCATAATTTTTACTACCTTCATCTGCGGTACATCAAATGTTGTTGACAGGATCATCGCTCCACCTCTTTATATTTATCGACCCTTCTCACCATCAGTTTTTCCCTTAAAATCGAGACAAATAAAACCACACCACCAATAATCAGAATAAAAATGCCGAATTTTAAAATGGGATGAATGGCTTGATCGGCCAGCAATTCGGTCGCCGCCGTCCATAAGGCAAAGGTCATAACAATAATTGCTCCTAGTGAGATCAGAATCCAACTGATCCCACGTTCCAGCCGATTGTACACCTGTTGCCAGTATTCATCCCAATACATATCCGGTAATATTTTGAATTTCATCGCGCCTGTTACCTCCTTCAATTTTCGAAGTTGATTATAACATTTTTGGTATTGTAAATCTGTAGCGATTTTCTGCTTAATTAATGTGCTTTCTTCCGCAGATAGTTCCTGGTCCAGATAAGCCATTATTTTTAAGTTGATATTCTCCTCAGGGTAATGAATGTTATTCATACTCCCTCCCCAATAGTTTGGCCAGTTTCTGGCGAGCATAGAATAATCTGGACATAACGCTGCCTACCGGAATTTCCAATACCAATGAGATCTGCCCATAGGACAGATCATTAAATTCTTTAAGCATGATGATCTCCCGATCCTGTGCTTTCAACCTATTAACTGCTGCCCATAAAAGTTCCCTCATTTCATGTTCTTCGAAGATTTCATCAGGACGTAGTACTGCTAAAGACTGATCCTCCGCAACTTCCTGTGCCCCATCCACTGAGAGTGGCCGGCTTTTACTGCGGCGATGATGATGATTGATACAAATATTCTTGATAATTTCATATAGCCAGGTATAAAAGTTTTTTCCCGTTTTAAAAGATTTTATTGAAAGATAGGCACGGCAAAATGCTTCCTGCGAGAGATCCAGGGCATCATCACGGTTGCCGGTATACATCAGGGCTACATGATAAGCCCGCACTTTATATTTTTCCACCAGAAACCGGTAACTATCTTTTTTCCCCGTCTGACATTCCGCAATCGCTTGTTGATCCTCGTCCATATATAAATCCTTCAGCATAGTGGTACATAAAATAAGATCAAAAATCAACTCCATCTAATTACTTAATATCAGCAGCTGCCCTTAACCTATATGAATAAATACCTGCCTAGCCATTTAAAAACCAAAATATATAACCGCATGAATCACAAATTAAATTATCGGCCTGTTTATTTGCCCATTCCACGCCCATGAATGTCAATCCGGGAGTATTCATTAATGTTTTGCGCTTCCAGAATTCATCATGACCACATACAGGACATACTAAAGATTTACCATTAATGATACGTTTTGATGACTCTTCATGCGTAATGTCTTCTACCTGTTTTAGCATTTCATTTTTTTCGGCATCAGGCATCTTTTCAAAGCAATCAATACAAATAGAATGGGCCACAAAGTAATACTTGGATGGAAAATCATGATTACATTTACTGCAAACCATATTTTTCCCTTTGTTTATATACCTGGTCATTAAGGTATACCTGTCAAAGCAAT
>CAYSHN010000171.1:0-7427 GCA_964430815.1 uncultured Calditrichota bacterium
GTGTAATCAGTTCCCACGGTCCACTGGCGTTGATAGTGCAGACCGGAAAATGTGCCCTGTCTATGGATAAGTACTGCTTCGAACCAGGCACCGATTCCTAAATCCCATTTCCCATCAAGCGCAAACCTGTCTTCAGGTACCCGGTCTCCGTTGACAGCATTCAAAAATTCCGTCAACTTGCCGGGATCCAGCCGGCGATGATGATATGACGCACCAAGTTCCCCGCTGGCCAGAGGAATCTGGACTCGGCCGCCATATTCCACCGATTTTTCTGCAGTTGGAACAAATTCCCACCCTTTGATTTCTTCATTACCATAAAGCCCCCACAACCAGATATTGGGGTTATTAAGGAAATAGTACCGGGCGAGCAAAGCATATACGCCATCGGTCAATTGCAGCGGATCCCTGGGATCAACTCTGTCAAACCACATCAGCGGTCTGAACAGAGTAGCCGAGCCGAAATTTATTTTTTGCAGGCCTGCTCTGATTTCAAACCTGTTCGCAAAGATCCGCAGCCAGGCCCGGTATAATTTTACTTTTTTTTGAAATTCTGTATGACGATTTTTAGTGAAAGCAGCTGAACCATGACCATTAATTGCAATATCTAGATCAGCGCTGAGATCGCTGTCGGGTTGCATAGTGAGAGATGCTTCCGGTATGTAACGGAGACCGGTCTGAGAAACCGGAGATTTAGCTGGATTTGACAAAATCCATGAGGATGCCTGACCGTGCAAAGAACAGGTTTGTCCCTGTGCTGAAGTAAAGCCTGAATGCAGCAATGCAAAAAAAATCAAATATTTAATATAAATATGCTTGTTGAGAAAACGTCCCAACCGAACTACATTTTCTTTTAACATGTTTTTGGTTGTTGGGCCAGGGGATTGGAAAAAATTTGCTTCGATCATTACTTGGCCTTTTGCGATAGTACGTTTCCAGATACCTTGAACCAGACCATTAATCACCATAACCGGACGGAATACGCCATTATTTGAAACTGTCTGCTTATTATTTGTCGCGGAAAGTACAGTGCTGCGATCCTTGTATCCGATCAGGAATTCATCATAAGCCGGCAGGAGATATAGGGAATTTTTTTGAAATTGGGTTTTAGAAAATGAATCGGTAAACCAGTATTTTTGGGAGTTTATTGTTTCAGATATAAAATGAGATTTGACAGATTCCAGAGCGTGTCGCGCTGCCGATGCAGGTAAGTCAGACCACCAGATAAAGTCTGCCAGAGAAGCAGGTCCATGACTGATGAAGTAACGTCTGGCCAGTTCGGCCAGTGATTCATCCCGGCTGAGAAGTTTTTTATGCGGGACTCTAACCGGCAGCAAGGCATAGGATTGTTGATTACCCTTAATTATTCCGCTGCAAATTATTACATCCAATTCGGCAACAAGCAAAAAGTGAGATAACCTGTTGTCATTGATTTTAATTTTAGCCTTGGCAAATTCGACGGCCATCTCCTCGCGAGTAAGATTGATTGCTCTGGACAGTATTTTTTCAATCAGATCATTACTTTTAGTAATTAAGGATTTGGTCAGTTCCAGTTGTCTGTGTCTCGATTTTATCGATGCTCGGATTTGTGGTGCGCTGAGATCAAGCATCCAGTAAACATCGTCAGCGGAAACAAAATGCCAGGTGGGTCGCAGCAGATGAATCCGGATAATCTCGCCATTATTCAGGGCATTTTCTATCTTCCGGTCGGATGAATTGGGGAACCTGAGGCCAATGGCCCATTTAGCCATGGGATAATCCTGGGCCTGCATGGCCCCCATCCAGCGGACAATAGCACCGGCAGTGTTGAACCTTATACCTGCAATTTGCTGGTTAATCAGGCGTATGGTTGATATCTTAAATGTAGATATATTGGTGATTGGTTTCTGAAAAATGCTGGCCTTACGTTTTACTATATCCATGGGTAATGGTATTTTTGATGCCTCTTAAAAATTCTTCAAAACTTATTTTGAACGATATAATAAATACCTGGTTAAAGTCCTTATTAGTTAAAGTGCCTTTGATAAATTCAATGGAGTGATCTTGGCCATACTGATCGATCAAATTACGTATGATTAATGCAAACTCGGAATATATAAACCAGTATTTATTTTCAAGTTTACAGTTAATCACACTTTCTCCTTTTGCAGAAAGGATTGTTCCCCAATCATCAGGTTCCACAAAATAACCTTCATGGATTTTTTCTTCCGTCTGTTCATACGTATAGTAGCCATCTGTTCCAACTTGATTTGCCGAATACATGGCCAATCCTTCCATAATCCAGGCTGGATAAGTCAGCGATCTGAGCAGAGACATATTTTGATACAGGATTGAATGCGATAATTCATGTTTTAGGTAAGTATAAAAATGTATCTTTTTGTTTCTGTAGTCATTTTTAGCACGATTGGATATAAAAATTCTTCCGTACAATGGTTGAGTAACATAGCGGGCCCTTGTTCCAGTATAATTTTTATACTTCGTATCCGAATTCATCAAGAATATTCTTACTTTATCTTTAAAAGAAAGATGATGAAAATTTTCGACCTCCTGAATAATGCTATCAACAGAAGAAAATTCATTTATACTGTCGCTTTGCTGATAATATATTATGGCGCGATTGTATTCTTTTTTCTCAAATCCAATAATTATTGGAGAAAAGGAAAATAGTCGGCCCCATAAGACAAGATATACCAACAGTACTAAAAAAACTGTGACTATTCCATTTCTTAATATTTTATTATACCGTCTCATCAATGGCCGATAAACATTCCGTAGTTATTCCTGTTTTATATGATTGGGATCCATCCAGATTGCCTCCCAGATATGGCCGTCCGGGTCATTAAAACTTCTGCCGAACATGAATCCGTAATCCTCCGCCGGCCTGGTCTCGGTGGCACCGGATTTCAACGCGGTATCGACCAACTGGTTTACTTCATCTTTACTGTCAAAAGACAAAGCGGTAAGCACCTCGGTGCTGTTTTGGGCGTCGGCGATTTTTTTAGGTGTGAATTCCTTGAACTTGGCCTGAGTCAGCAGCATGGCATATATATTGTCTGCAATTACCAGACAGGCTGCGTTCTCATCGGTAAACTGTATATTGAACGAAAAACCAAGTTTAGAAAAAAATTCCTTTGATTTATTTAAATCTTTAACCGGTAAGTTGACGAATATCTTACTAGCCATATATATTTCCCCCTTAATTTTGAATTTTAGTAATAAAATAACATGATTAATTCTTTTTTATGCTGATCCAGGTTACCAACACCAATGCAATTAACTCTGCAATCGTGCGCAGTATATGGAAAGACCACCATTGATCGCGTAAATGTGTCCAATTATCAGGCAGAGAGACCGGAGTCCAGCTCATCATTAAATTATTTATTGGTTGGTTTCCAAACCGTGATATAATTATACAAGCAATAAAAAATGCAGAAGCAATCAGTAAGGTAATAAATATGGATTTATCACTTTTCTGCAGCCAGGCCGAAAGCAGAGTGATAACCGTAGCTATAACCACCAGCGAAATCATTAATACGTTGAGTGAACCAAGCATGTTTTGCTGTTGCTCGACGTAGGTGGCAGGCGATAAGTTTGCGGGATCAAAACCTATCCATATTCCAAAACTGGTTCCAGCAAGTATTGCGGCTAAAATAATATTTATGAACCTCAAGACTGATTTATACATATTCTTTGCTTTTAAATAATTTGCTGATTCTGTCGGACTTTCGAGTTCCCGACTGATATTGTATTTATAACATGTTGGCAGTTATTTTTATTTCGGAGGGACAGGTTCCTTATAGGGGAAAGCGATTATATTTATTCCAGTGTTTCCATGGTCAATTTTTCTTTCTCAGCAATTGATTTTAAAAGAGCAGAAGCCTGTTTGATATATTCAATATCTTTCAGTTCACCGACCTGATAGAAGAGGGTGGATACTTTTTGCCACATTTCGGCGATCCCGGCATAATTATGATATGCAAATTCTATTCTTTTATCACCCAATATATGATAACTCTCCTGCAGAAAATCGCGGTAAATCCTTCTGAACAAGGCGCCGCCTGTCCCGGCCCGTTCCATTAACATTGCCTGGGTTTTAAAATCCTTTTCAATATTTTTCGATGATTCAAACCATTTGAATATTTCTTTACTCGTTTTCTCTATTCCTTTGTATCCGATATTCTTTATGGGCGGATTTAAAAAATCTCTGGCATTCTGAACAATCGCCTGGGGGATAATTTCTCTCAGGTCAGGTAATTCAGCAGTTTTTTCAATTGTAAAAGACAGGTTTTTCGACGACATCGGACCTTTTTTGTTTCTGGCCAGGGCCAAATTGACAAGTGTTGTTTTTACCGCAGAACCCTGTTGAACAGTGTCGATCAGGTAAGCGTATTTTTCATCGTAGCCATAAATAGCTACATAATGCCCGGCAAAATGTATTTTGCTGGTAAAATAATCCAAATGATAGGAATCGAGTTTCAAGCCGACGAGAATGGATTGGTCAATTTTATTTTTAACCACCATCCAGGCTGTTTTAACTGACGATGTTTCATGGCTGGTTAATTTAAGATTCAATCTCTGACAGAGGTTTTGGGTAAGAGCATCCGGTTTTATCCGGCCGCCGATAAACGGGAAATCCATCATTTTCATATTCCAGAATATGTAACCCAGACCAGAGCCCAGACCAAAAATCATCGGTTCGGACAGATCAATACCGACATTGGCCAATAAATTCCCTGTGGCAGTTGACTCGCAATGTTGTCCTTTAAAAATTTTAAAGTTTTATATTATCATATTTATTTTTTCTTTCGGGCTGTCGCTTCAAGATAGTTTTTGAATGCATCAGGTTTACCGGGCGGAGCAATTTCAAATGAAATTTTTACTCTATCATCTGACACCTTGTTGTAGGTTAGTTTAAAACGCGGAACATCATGGATCGCATCGCTGAGGAAGGTCACAGAATTCGTGTCTTGAGCAAATTCTACCAGGTAATGGATCACATGTTTTTCATTGTCAAAATACATGGCTTGCAGTGTGTCGAACTTACTATAGATAATCATCAAATCATCATGCGAGTAGGCCGGGTTGTTATTCGTTGCCGGGAAATCCGCGTGATTAGTTCTGATCAGAACCGTATTTTGCAGGGCCGGGGCAAATGAGAAGCTGCCGGTACCCTGGCCAGGACTACCTGCCCCTTCTCCTACCCAGTCTCCCAGCAAAAAATTCCATTGTTGCCACCTGGTTGAATCAGTATTCTCCTGGCCGAATAAGGGGAGTACCATAAAGAGAGATATTAAAAAAATTGCAGTTATACACTGAAATAGAACTTTTGAATACTTATGCTGGAATCGATCCATACCAATACTCCTCTATGATCGCCTTGTAGATTAGAACCAGGTTTGCTGCTGATAAGTTTTATATTCATCACCTAAAGCAGCGGACAACACCTTTTCTTCGCGCCGGCTTTGCAGGATTTGCACAACAACCAGAATAATCCATACCCATAGTAGCACGGACCATTTTAGTATCACGATTATGGAAACCAGGAACATATCGAGGAAAAAATACATCGGATGCTGAATTCTATAATACAGGCCTGTGGTCACAAGTTTTTTTGCTTCGGGCATAACTGAGAATGAATCACCCAGCTGACGCCGGCTGATCAGCATTAACAGGAAAGAGGGTAAGCCAACAATTATACCGAGCAAGATACGGGGTAGCGGGTCCATGGATAGCGCTACCAGGACCAATGCGGTAATAATAATAGCTCCCAGGAGCCTAATGTTTGTTTTATCCATTTATTCACCTTTCGCTGCTTTTTTCTTTATCATGTCAACAATAGCCAGAATCACTCCGATCCCAAGCAAACCATAACCGATTAATCTGTCCTCGCCAAAAATGATTCCTGCAAGAACAAATCCAAAAGCAAGTCCGGTTAACGGGGTGATTTTCTGCTCTTTCTTGTTTTTATAGGCAACAAAAACAAGGACAGCAATAATGAGCAGGGCGAGAATAGATATAAGGATGTAAATCTGTGATGGAGTCATAATAATCTCTCTTTCTTTATAATTGCATCATAAAAATAGTTCTGTTCACTTTTATTGACTCTGATTAATCAATCTTTGGCGTGTCCAAAAACCAGTGCTGTCTCCCCATTTTTTAATCAAATCCTGCCCCTGTTTTGTTTTCCAGTCTTTTTCGATATCCAGGTGGCAGACTTTTCCTGATCCCTTGCGGTCATGGTGGCAATAACGGCATTCCAACGGTTGAAATTCCGTGCCGAATAGTTCGCACAAATCGTTTTTCAGGAATGTACATCCATTTTTTGAGAAAAGTTGCAAAGCATAATTGCCTTCGTTACCCTTGAAAGCAGGGGAGAGTACCCCGAAATCCCTTTCAGGGGACATCTCCAACATTATCCGTTTAGCATAGCCGGCATCTATAGCTTTTTCAGCTTCTTCCACGGTCCACCACCCCGGCCGCTGGCAGTAGGCTTTACAAATGTCGCATGAGCATGGTTTTGAAGGTGGGTATTTGCTTTTTAAATCGGTTTCATTTTTCATTTCTGTATTATATAATTGCTCATTCTTTTAAACTATGGTCAGCCTCTGCATCCATACCATTCCAGACTTTTTTGGCCGTCCAGCCGGCATCAGGATCGGTCCAGAACGGATCATCCGCAGGCAAACCCAAGGGCAGAAAAATAGTAGTACACAGATAAAGACTTCCGGTGGTAATGTAAAAATCGGCCAATCCGATTTGCTGACCGGCTAATCCAATATTAAGCCAGCCATCTTTGTTAAAAGTGTCAGGGGCATCGAGTGTCTTTTTGATCACTGCGGTTAAGGCACCGCGTACCTGGGCGGGTCGAAGGGATTCGGGCAATTTGTGTCGTAAGGACATGTCGGCCAGATGATGAAAGGCACCACCACGATAAACGATCGACCTGCCGTAAACTGGAAAACTTCCATCAGTATTGATAGAACGTTCCTGCAATTCAGCATAACGTGCCGAAATCTTCTCCAGTTTTGGTCGGAACCAGTCAAATGAATCATTTTTGGCCCCAACTGCATCCAGAAGATTTGTAAGGTACGGTTGGATGACATAACTGTTATAATAATCCAGGACAAACTGCGTTCCATCGGAGAACAGGCCGTCTCCGACATACCAGTGCTCTGCAAATTCCCGTATTCCATATTCAATGCGCACCGCATCATAAGGCAGGTCATATTTACAGAAAAAAGCTTCCACCATTCCGGGAAAAAGTATCCAGTTGGAATAAACAGGAATTACCGAACGCGAAGTTTGCAACGCTATAATGACTTTATTGCGTAAATCTTGATTCATATTTTCCCATAACCAGGGACAGCGGATCAGGGCCAGGGCAAAAAAGGAAGCATCTACCAGCGGCTGATAGCCGCTCCACAGCAGGT
>CAYSHN010000172.1:0-7415 GCA_964430815.1 uncultured Calditrichota bacterium
AAAACCAATAACTCTGGTGATACGCTCTGGACGAAAACGTTTGGGGGAAGTGGTGCTGAATCAGGTGCGTCAGTTCAGCAAACTTTTGATGGAGGTTTTATCATAACTGGAGCGACAACTTCATTCGGTGCTGCCTTATATGATATTTGGCTGATTAAAACTACTCCTGATGTTAATCCAGTTAAAAATAATAATATCAACATTCCTTCAGTATATGACTTATCTCAAAACTATCCCAATCCCTTCAATCCATCGACGACCGTCGAATTTGATATTCCGACATCTGGATATGTTTCCTTGAAAGTATTCAATATTATGGGACAAGAAATTGCGACATTAGTCAATAAAGAACTATCACCTGGAACCCATAGAGTGGAGTGGAAACCAGCAAATTTATCCAGCGGACTCTACTTCTATAAATTGGAAACAAAAGGGTATCAAGAAACGAAAAAACTTATTTTGATGAAATAAAATACTTAATCAGTGTAAGAAGTGTTTTAACAATTTTACACATTTGAGTGTTTTTGGTAAAGATAAACCAAACCCCCCATAAGGTTTCCTTCGCTTAAAGTTCAGACCTGCATTAATATGCTTTTGCTGTATCTACTTTCTGATAATTTTCGTCAAGTAATTCATTTTTCTCATTTATTGTGTCTTTATTGTGAATCTTACATAACAAATATAAGTGGAATCTGATTATATAACATTATAATTATAAATAATATAAGTCATACATACCCATATTTCTCAAAATCCAGTAAGTGTGACAACTTGTGAGGGTTCAATTCCCTCCTTCGGCACAATGCCTAAATACATTTCTTTGTGCCTCAGCGCCTTTTTCACTTTGCCACCTTCCATGCAGTGGGAAATGTTTTTTCGGCATTCAGACGATAAATTTTATCTACGACTTCTTTGGGCAATTTAAGCCCTGTAAAGGATTGCTCAAAGTCGGGACTGATCATCGTGGAGTCTGTACATAGATATTTCCAGTCATTAATCCACTGGCCATGAACCGATTTCTTAAAATCAGCGGCATTGGAATCAACATCTGCATCCTGGGGAATATCGGTGGCGTATAAAATACGATCCTGATATTTTATCAAGAACTGGCGTACTTTTTCCCGGTCTCTACTCGATTGATATTGTAACTGGCTCATGCGGGCACCCATATCGGCTACCGCCCTGGGGAATCTATCAAAAAACTTTGCCAGATCATCGACACTCCATTCCAGACTTGCCAGATGGGCTGCCATGAAAACCATATCCCTATTCTTTTCCAGCATATTGTCTCTGGCATCCATTTGCTGTTCATAGGACGGCATTTCCGGATGAAGATACATATGGTACTGCGGGTGCTGTTTATAATAATCTTTAAGGTCTTTGATTCTCATCTGTTCGAACGGCAGCCAGCACTCTTTCGGCTCTCCCTGATGTCCGATAACCGGTATATCTATTTGTTGCAGATGAGCGAAAATAGGATCAAACTTCGGATCGTCGATCATAACCATTTTACCATTTTTATCAGTGAAGGCCATACCAATGTTTTTCCAGAACTTGACTGCAATCGCACCGGCGGCAAAAGTACTGTCCAGGTGTTTGATCGTCCTCTCCTGCCAATCGGACTCATCCCAGCCGGTCATATAAAAAGTGGAAGCATAGGTAATTCGCCCCGGATATAATTTTATTAATTCCACGGCAATCCTTAACTGCTCTGCTATGGGTGGGAAATCTGCATAATCTGTATTAATGGTCAGCAGTTTAAAATTATCGGTCTGGGCCTGGTCGATATAAGCTGGATTGGTCGAATTGAAATGGACATGTACATCGATCTTGCCCACCTGTTTAAAATCAGCCATGTTATAGGAACCTTGGTTACATCCTACCAGTATAAGTATGAGCAGCGCATACAGAAGAATAAATGAAAAGTCCAGATGATTATTTTTTTTCACTTTTGATCTCCTTTCAATTGCCTTAAATAATTAAGTCCTTGATGGATTGATATGCTTTATTATAGCGCTGAAATTTTTGGTGGTACAATTTTTTATATTCAACTTGTGGATAAATAGTTCGCAGGGGTTTAATCCATTCGGGCGCTAATTTATTAATCGCTTTTCCCATATCTGCGGAGCAGGCCAGCATAGCAGCACCGCAGCAACCGGCCTCTGTGATGTTGAGCATGGTAATTTTTTTATCGGTCACGTCGGCTTTAAGTTGTGTCCAGTTTACTGATTTCGATCCACCACCGACTGTGCGTAACTCATCGATTTGGCACCCGGCGTTTTCCAGAATTTCCAGGTTCAGCCGCATTTCAAAGGCTACACCTTCTAGCAAGGCGCGGATGATATCTGTACGCTGTGTTGATAACCGTAAACCCAAAATTGCTCCTTTGGTGCTGGTATCAAAATACGGTGTACCGGAAGGAGTGAAGTAGGGTAGTACCAGCAGTTCCGAGGGTTTAGTACCGATGTCTTTTAACAGCAGTTCATAAGCATTCACTCCGCTATGTTTTGCTTCGGCAACTTCCTGCCGGCCGAACTCATCCTTGAACCATTTCAGGATATTGCCCCCGGTCAGGCTATAGGCGACAGTGGTATATTTACCTGGTAGCGTATAATCATAGGTGCACAAGTTACTCTTTCGCAATACAGCAGTAAAAACCGGTTGGTTAAAAACCGGACTGATGCATTCTACTGTGCCGGTCGCATACATCGCTGTACCTTCTTCGATAACTCCGGACCCTAAAGCAGCACACGGTTGATCATGACCGCCGCTTACGACTTTGGTATCAACTGCTAAACCGAGATGCCTAGCGATAGATGGTTCAATTTTACTGATAATATTTCCCGAAGGAACTGGATTAGCCAATTGCACCGCTGAAATTCCTAGTTCCTGCAAAATTTCAGAATGCCACTGGTGTTTTCTGACATCAAACATCATGGTGCGACCGGCCAGAGACCAGCTAATTGCTGGTTTTACTCCAAGTTTAAACTGCAGCAGGTCTTCAAAACAGAGGAAATATTTTACTTTTCTCCATATTTCAGGTTTATTTTCCCTGAGCCACATCAGTTTAAATAAGGTGAAGGTCGGATGGGCGGTATGTCCGGTAATTTGATAAAGTTTTTCTTCTCCGAATTTCATTAAAAAATTATTTAAGTAAATCTGAGATCTTAAGTCTGATGAAACCATGGCATTGCACAGCATTTCATTATTTGCTCCGATGGGGGTAAATGCTTCACCCTGGCTGGAAATAGCCAAAGCTCTAACAGAATCTGCTTCCATTTGTGCCGTGCATTCTTTGATTACGTCAAAACATTTATGAATAACTTCATCCGAATCCAATTCCGCACTATTTTTATCAGGAAAAAGAACATCATATTCACGATTGGCTGCAGCAACCTGTTGTCCGGCTTGATTAAAAGCGGCGGCTTTGCAGCCGCTTGTGCCTATATCAATTCCCAGGTAATTCAAGGGATATTACCTTCCCTGCTGATATATTAGTAACAAACTTTAAACCGTAATTTATTTTTAATCCGGCATTAAATATCCATTTACCGTTACTTGCACCTTATACATACCAGAGTTTAAGATAACCGGCAATGATTTCTTTCATGCTCTGAAAAACAATTTTCTGACGATAGGCTGAAGTAAAATAATCTATCGAAGCGGCGTTTTGCGAGTCTGCTTTACTGCCCAATAATTTATCCCGCAATAATTGCTGGCTTTTTTCAACTCCGATAATCTTCGCTGCATTCTGCAGCAAATTTTGAAAGAGGACAGGGGAACTATCACGTTCCAATGCCGTCCAGATATTCACCTTACAAATACCATTTGCAAAAAGATGGGCAAGTTTATCTCTGGCGACTGAAGAAGTTCCATGCAGACAGAGATGGGGTCCTACCCGTTGGGCAATCTCACATGCCAACTGCTCCTGATATTCTAAATTTGCAGCGCTGGCCCGATGTTCAGTTCCCAGATTGGGAACAACTATATCCACACCTGTAGCACGAAAGTATTTGTGGGCCTGTTCCGGTGTAGTCAGATTAGAATTATCAGGAGTCTCTGAAATTTCAGCACAAGCACCTTCAATTACTATTTCACGGCCTTGTTGTTCCACAAACGCTACTGTTTTTTGGATGTTCAGTTCCAGTGGCAATGCAGATGCATCATAGAAGATAGAAGAAAAGCGTTTCATTCCCCAATTTAAAAGTTCCTTATCCTGATCCCATTGAATATGATCCAAATGGATCATAACTCTAAGCCCAGCGAACGGAGATTCCGGACAAGTAAGTACATCCAGATCGGCTAAAAAAAGGGCAAGACCTATCTGCCACTTTCGAGTTTGCGTATAGTAGACCGATTGCGGACGCGGTGAATATGTGTTGGTGATGCCGACGATGATGGGTAGGTCATTTATATTAACAGATTTTCCGAATTCAGCAACCGCTTGTAGAATCGCTTCCACTGTGGACAGGTTTTCGGCATTAAAAGCGGGTAACACCCATTTGCGTTCACGTGCTTCCGCATATATTTCCTGAACATGATTATGATCTAAAACCAGTGGCATATTTAACTTTTTGAAGAGTAGTGAATCCAATCGTCATTGTTTTGTGACGGATTTCTAGTGATTACACTAAGAATACATTTTCCATTCAATCTGCCAGGAAAATGTCTTACCGGCTGCAACTGTCAGACATCTTCCTTCGGCATAAGCCTCAGCCAGATTACTCGTTGATCCGGGAATTGGTTCAAAGGCGCACTCATTCCGGCGGCAGCCATCTTCATCGGGATAACCCGAATTATTCCACCAGATTCCAATGCTGTTTAAATATTTTACCGGGAATATCATCTCCAGCCTAACGCCCTTTTTAAAAGTCACGCTCATTTTACCGGATTTAACACTGCGCAGGAATAGCATATTGGTGGAGCCTTTACCTTGACTCAATAAAAATTTTTTAACCTCTTCCGTATCGTGTAAAGTCATATCCTGAGAAGTTATCGCATTATAAATTGAATCAAAAGCAGGTAGGTCCAAATCGGTTACATCATCCAGTTTCATCAGCGGGTGGATTACATGCTGGAAGGGCAGCGGTTGATCGCTGCTATTAACCACCTTGAATTTCCAACTAATGCTAGTTTCATTAAAATGCATTTCCCGCGTAAAAAGCAACGGGAGAACCTTGCTCTTGACAGAAAAGATTAATCTATCCTTATTTGTTAAGGTTTCCCATTTCAGCCAGCATATTTCCCCATGATCGGGTATTACCCAGTCTTTATGCGGGAAGCGGCATGACTCAACAGATGGGAAACAGTCGTCGTACCCATAAACCGGCCGTAATTCATATGCTCCATAATCAGTGCGCGGTGGACGAAAAGAAGACTGTTCAATTGTAAGCAGGTCAAAACCATTAAAACATAAACGATGCAAACGTGCCCCATCTTCAGATATATATTCAACTAACCATGGGCCATATTTAAATATCTCTTTCATGATAATAAATACCTCTTTAATACAGGATAGAAATATAAATTCTGCTGTAGTGATACATTTTACGTAACATTAATTCTTAATAACTTTACCTGTACCAATTCACCTTCCAATCTTCAGTACTCATGCTGGTTCAATTACAGGGCAATCGCTTTAATTCCGCTTAGTTCACAGAAGGCCAGCAATTCGTCATATAAGTGACTACCATAACCAAGCACAGCGTATTCATTATTCCAGGCCTCGATCAGTTTATCGATATCGCCGTGCACCTTCACAAAGGCATGCGGCCAGAATGGAATGCCGCATTCATCCTGGCGTTTATTTAGTTCGTTTTTAGGCGGTTCAAAAACCGAACAGTGGACAACCGCCATTTCAAATTCACCATTGTTCCTGCCCAAGCGGGCCAGGACCCCTTCACCCGGTTTGCAAACCAGTTTTACGGAAAGTCCCCCGGCCTGACCTTCGGTGGGGATGCCGTGTTCGGCGAATCCGGCTGGTGCTAACTTGCCTGCCAGTGCCGGAGGACAGGCGCCGTCACCAATTATTTTGATTTCATTATTTGATTTATCTATGTGCTGTAAATCACCATAGTAAATGCGTTCGGCACTCAAATCGGTAAGAAGTTTGACCGTCATGGCTGTATTGAAATCACTGAGTGTAGAAGTTCCGACTCCATCATTCAGCATCATGCTCTGGGCAAAACAGGTTGCACTGTAATCATCGCCAAGTCCGGGGAAAGACTGAATCGTATAAAACTCCCACCCTTCCTGCCGTACAATTTTCTTAATAGCTAAGTATAGGCGGATGGATCGTTCGGAAGTTTCATCCTCTGGTATGGGATCTGAAAAGAAAGGTTGGATTTCTTTTCTGGCTTTTATTATTTCAGGTTGGGAGATATTCTTAGCGACAGCCATCAGGTCTGTGGTATCACGGGTATCAATATCGACCCCGAAAACCTTCATCCACTGGGAAGGGTCGGCTGTTCCGCAGGTCTGGCCCATTCCCCGTCCACCGAATGCTCCAATGGTACTCATATTTAATAAGTTTTTTTCATGACTGGCTCGGCAATAAGCAACAATCTTGCTTATTTCTTGCGCATCCTTGAAACTGCCATATACAAAACGATGTTTGATGCCAATTTCCTTTAAAGCCCCATGCATAACCAAACCCCCTACCGGCCGCCAGCCTTGCGATCCGGGACTGGTCCAGAATATTATACCCTTACCAGTGGCAGCAAAATCACGCAGGGGGGCGATCAGGTGCGCAGCCCAGACCCAGGTTCCTGAGAATAAAATTACCGCATCAAGATCATCCATTTTTTTAAACTTTGAAAGACATTCTTTTGCTTCTCGTTTTGAGGCGATGATCAGATCATGCTCAATCAGTTCCAGTCCTGCTTTTTTAAGCGCCTGTTTGGCCTGTTGTACCAGTTGATCATCGATAAAGGGAGTTCCCATTGGATCGAGTAGACCATCTTTGTGAACTCCATATATAATAAAACCGACTTTTGCTTTGACCATTCAATTTCTCCTTCCCAAAAAAGATGTATTTAATCCGGCAATCAGGTCATGCTTATATTCTGATACCGGTTCTTAAAGGGTTATAAATTATCGCTCCGCTTTACCACTTTCCTGATACCAATGGAAAGTTTAATATTCAAGATTTTTATAGAATTCTATTTTAACCGATCTGAAAAAAGGCAATTGTTTTTCCAGTAATACTTCGTGGTCTTTGTCGCCACTGAAAAAATCAAGAACTCTATAGGCAGATTCCATGTTGGGAAACACACACTCCCAGATTAGAGTATTACAGGGTTCAGCAGCCGAGATCGGTTGCAGTCTTTTTCCTTTTGGGAAATCTTTACGTTTTCTCTCCAGTTCAGCAAATTTTTTTTCGAGTTCCATGAAAGCATTTTCTTTAGTAGCATCAA
>CAYSHN010000173.1:0-7336 GCA_964430815.1 uncultured Calditrichota bacterium
ATTGATCGGTACCCGTTATTACGAGGCATTTATGGGTAATACCGGCCGTTATGTGGGTTACACCGTCTATATCAATGAAGATTATGCCAACATTAAGGGATTTGAGATCAATATCGATGTGCGGCCAAGTAAATATTTTTCCGGTGGTCTCAGTTATACCTTTGCTATAGCCCGGGGCAGCGCTTCTTCCGAAGCTGAACAATATCCCGGTACGGAAGAATCAACCAAGTTGTACTACCTGGATTTTGACCAGCGGCATAATTTAAATATTGAAACAATCTTTAAAATTCCGGCAAATGAAGGGCCTGTTTTATGGGGCACGAGATTCCTGGCTAATACAGATCTTAGTATGATACTGAGAGCCGGTTCCGGATTTCCTTATACACCCAGTGGACGCGATATCGGTTTTGTAGAAAAGAATTCTCTGCGCATGCCCGGTCAATATACCCTGGATATGGAAATCGGCAAGACTTTCCATGCCGGTGCTGGGATCAAACTGAGAATTTTCGCCGAAGTAATAAATCTGACCGATCATCGTAATGTGATTTATGTATATGGTGATACTGGTGACCCCGAATATACCCTGGTTGGCGGATATTCCCAGGAGTATATGAGAGATCCATCTAATTTTGGCCCGCCCAGATCTATTAGACTCGGGATGGGATTCCAATTTTAACGATCGAAGAGATAAGATAAACTATGCTGGATGGTGAACAACAATGAGGAATATATTAAAATTCATAGCCGTTCTACTGATCCTGACAACCACTGTATTGGCTCAGAATTCATTAAAAGACAAAGAACAAGAATCAGAAGAATATAGTAAGGTTGCAAAACCAGCCGGAGTCGAAGATCGGGCTGGCGGTACGCATAACGCCAGTAACATCGGCTTGTTCTTTGAGAATCGCGGTAAACTCTATCCGCGCCGGATAACCCAGGGTCCATCCGGTGAATTCCCGATCGGTTCAGGAAAAAACTATATCTACCGTATTAATCCCTATGTCGGAATACCCGGCAATGTTATCCAGGGGCGCTTCACGACCAATGAGGAATGGGAAGCAGTCGGCGGTTATCATAACAGCGAATATGCCAAGATTGCTTTCAGTGATAATCCCGGTTCCTGGAATCCGGACCTGGGCTGGCCGGTCAAGGATGCCAGTGGTAATCCGGTGGTCAAGTCGGATCAGGATAGTTATTGTGTATACAACGACGCGAACAATACGGTTACGCCTGTCGGTATCACAATTCACCAGACCGGCTATGCCTATGGAGTTAAATTCGCCCAGAATCTGCTTTTTTATAAGTTCGAACTTATTAATAGCAGTACCACGGCCCTGGACAGTGTTTATTTCGCCATGTATTGTGATATTGATATAGGTGATGTGAGTGGAGGACTTCCGGAATACGAGGATGACCGTCTTGATTTCGATAAAGAGAATAATTTCGTTTATTTTTTTGATGACGGACTTTCAGGCGAATGGACCGGTGGTGTTACCGGTTTTTTCGGAGTCGCTATACTTGAAACACCTAGGACGGACGATGAGACCTTTGGTATAACAGACATGCATTATAATCTGTATGATGATGATCGCGATGATGACAGTTTGCAATTTGCTATTCTTTCCAGCAATCCAGGTTTAGTTAATCCGCCCTCACTGATACCCAAATATTTTCATACTACGGATGATCTTCATTACGATGACCCGGCAACGATTCCAGTTACCGGTCTCGATTTGACTGCCACGCTCAGTTCAGGACCGTACCATCTGGAGTCAGGAGACACCCTTGTCTTCTACACTGTGATTGTAGCCGGCAATAATAAGGAAGACCTGTACAACTCGTTGCAAACCGCCCAAAAAATTAAACAATATAATTTCGAAATCAGCAAACCGCCGACCACACCAACCCTTAGCGCTTATGCGGGCGACGGCCGTATAACTTTGTTCTGGAACGACGTGGCGGAGCGATCGAAAGATAATTATTCCGGCGAATACGATTTTGAAGGATATCGTTTGTATCGCAGTACCGATAAGGGACTGCATTGGGACCAATGGGATCGCAATGTGGATCCTTCCGTGGGAGTCGATCCCCTACCACTGGTCCAATTCGATATCCGCAACAACCTTGGTCTGGATACCGGCCTGCAATATAGTTTTAGCGATACCAACGTGTACAACGGTTTTGAGTACTGGTACACTCTCACCGCTTATGATCGCGGCGACGAATCCACCGGCAGCCTGGAAAGCCCGCGGGGTAAATCGTCTGATGCACTCAATACCGTTTCGGTCACCCCGCAATCTAAGGCTACAGGCCGAATCCCTGTCCTTTCCGACACCGTGCATCATACCGGACGGGGAAAATCAAATTATGTACTCAACGTCCAGCCTATTGACCAAGATTCCCTGGGAGACCGGGAATACCGGATTATATTCACCTACCAGCAACGTACAATTAAGGGTACCTTACAGACAAGAATTGTTCCAATCATCATCGATTCCACAAAAACCCTGGCAAAAAATTATGGCGTTGAATTTGTCGCTGCCAATTCTTTTAACTTGATCGATCTGGATACGGGTGAGGATATCGGTGAGAATCCCCGCAATTATCGCTCTGGACTCGCTTATTCATTAAACGCAGGTATGCGCATCAGGATAGAAGATCCGGATCCCACTGTGGATCCTCAGTTTTTACCCAAGGCAGGTGATAAACTCACTCTAAACTATGCAGTTTATGTTATCCGTAATAATATTGATACGGTCATCACACCTCAGCCATTCTTAATCGAAAAATCCTGTGCTACCAGCGATGGCGTCATATTCAGTCTTGAACCTCCGGCTATGATACAAAACGTTTCCCGCATCGGCGGCACAGATATTCTGGATATCACCTTTTCGGTGGCCGATGAAGCATTGGTTAATAATAATACTTATTGGATTTCGATAACCGGCAATGGTACTGACGATCAGGGTAATAATTTTGCATCATTAATCCTCACCAGTCAGACTGGTGATTCCATTGTGTTTGATTCTCTCTACAATGCTAATACCTTTGAATTTGCCGGTATCCTCGGCAGGATATCATTTCCTGATGACACTCCGCCGGCGCCAGGTAATGTCTTTTTGCTCGAGACGGTGGTCCCGCTTGCACCCAATATAGTGGATGCCTATCAATTTAAAATTAAGGGGGCCGTGGTCAGCAAAATGCAATTGCAGGATCAACTGAGCCGTATCCGGGTTGTTCCAAATCCATACCTGGTAGCATCCCTATATGAACCGGAGTTCGGCGAATTGCGTCGTGAACCACTTCGTCAGATCCAGTTTATCAATTTACCGCAGGAATGTACTATCTATATCTTCACCATTGCTGGTGATCTGGTTAAGACCATTAAACATAACGCACCCCTGGGTACCGAGAAGTGGGATTTACGGGCCGAAGGGGGTCGGGAGATAGCATCCGGAGTATATCTATATGTTGTAAAAACCGTTGATGCTCAATATAAGAACACATTCGCAGTGATTAAATAGGTGACAAGCCATGAAACAAATCTGCATTTTAATACTGCTCGTGCTAGTTTCGGCGGAATTACCATTATGGGCGGAAAATCCAAATTTGGGAACCAGTGGTGCTCAATTTTTAAAGATCCCTATCAGTGCCCGGGCAGCGGCCATGGGGGGAGCCTACATCAGTATCTGTCATGATGCTACATCGGTTTTTTGGAATCCGGCCGGAATCGTCGGAGTTAAAACCAATTCTATGCACTTCTCTCACTCCAGGTGGTTTGACACTTTCGATGTTAATGCTGCTGCTTATGTCTATAACGCCGGAAATTTTGGAACGTTAGCAGCCAGTGCCATGGTCCTCAGTGTCGACCAAATGGAAATCACTACCGAATATAGTCCGAATGGTACCGGCCAATTTTTCGACGCCCAGGATCTGGCTTTTGGAGTCAGTTATGCCAGGAGTTTGACCGATCAGTTCTGCGTGGGTTTAACCGTTCGCTATATCCATCAGCGCATCTGGAATGAAACTGCCAGCGGTATCGCCTTTGATATCGGCACACAATATCAACTTTCATTCAGGAATCTCACCCTAGCTATGAGCATGTCTAATTTCGGTCAGGATATGAGATTTGATGGACCTGACCTGAGTGTTAAATATGATGCTAATTCTACTTTCCCTAACCGTTTGACATCTACCCGCCTGGAGACGGAGGCGTATCCGCTACCATTGAACTTTGAATTCGGTATAGCTATAGATATCTTCAATACACCATTCTCCCGCGGGATTTTGGCTATCGATGCTGTCCATCCCAACGATAACCGTGAAAGAATTCATTTTGGCAGCGAAATTTCTTTCTACGACCGTTTATTTCTGCGGGGTGGATACCGAATGAATCATGACGACGAGCAATACAACCTGGGCTGTGGTTTCACCGCATCATTAGGAACCATCCAACTGAGTATTGATTATGCTTATTCGCTCTATAAAATTCTACCGGATGTGAATCGTATCTCCCTGGGAGCAAATTTCTAATCAGTGCTTCCAGCAGCGCTGCCACCGCCTGGATGAACAGTATTGTCTATTGAATCTAGGCAAATTAATGAATCTAGTATATTGCCCAGGGCTGATATGCAATTAAAGGAAGTTCTTGTTTCACCGTAATCCGCTGAAAGGCAAAAAAAGCCCCCTGTTCAGGAACCAGCCGGAATTTCCAGTAGCGGATAAGCCCATAATCGGACTGGGGCTCAAGCAGACTGGGAATAAGATTAGCGGCCGGTTGAGCGCAATCTATATAAAAATCACCCTTTTTCAGTAATGTCTTTGCCTTTGTACTGCTTACTTCGATTTTTTCCGGGGGTAGGTAATCGTATTTAGAAGGAATAAGATTCGTTACTCCGTATATCTCAATATCTGCCATACAGTCTTGGTCGATTAACGATACCTGGACTCCCAGCCGCAATAAGGATTCGATTACATCCGGATACCCTGCCGGTATGATATAACCCAGCGGACGTATTATACTCAGTTTGGGAATAACCCGCGGAAACCAGTTGTGGATTACTGAAGTTACAACTTTCTGATCGGATGGATAAGAATAGGGCGCAATATCGCTACTCAGCAGGGTTTCGCCCTCCCGGCGGTTAACTTTCATGATACCGGTAACCAGAGTATCAGTGTGCTTAAACTCTTTGATGGTTAGAACCGACTGATACTCATCACGGGCATATTCCATTTTCAAATGTATCTTGGCGTTTTCCGTATCAATTTTTGCTGTACTGAGCAAATTTTTACGCAGGTCTGAAACCATATTTATAATTTGCAGGTCGTGAGCCGCCACAACTTCTGATATTGCTTTTAAACAGGTAAATGCCCAGTGCGTACGATCTTCCAGCGTGGCCAGATCATGACGTGACGCACCTTCCTGAATAAAAGACAGTGTTTGATATATGCCCAGGCTGTTGCGGGTATCATTCATATCACTGGTACTATACCTTTTAATTATTTCGCGGCCTGCTGTATCTTCAGGCCGCAGATCAACACCTGCAGCAGTATTTAAACCCATCTCCTCCTCTACCAGATACTCGTGAAAAGTTATGCCGGCTTTTTCGAGTTTTTTAGCAACCTCAGCCAGCACCACCTGACGTGAGAATTCCTGAAACCGAGGATGGATGTTGATATTAGAAACGCAGCCCAGGGCTATCCGATAGTAATTATCACCCCGCTCATGGATATCAAGGGCAACTTCCGGCATCCATCTCCTGAAAACCCTGTGTATAGCCTGGACTTCCTGGCTTTCAAGTTTGATATGGTCGCGGTTCAAATCCAGTCCGAGCTCGTTCTCACGCTGGTCATAGAAGTTCCCATACGGATTAGCTTGTGGAATAATGAGAAAGTTGATCTGTGTTAGCAAAGGTCTTAATTCTCCCAGTACCAAATCGCGGATGAATTTGAGTGCAGCCTCTTTAGCCGATTGTTCATTGCCATGCTGCGAGGCGACCATTAAGATGGTTGGTTTCTTCCTGTTCAACATGGCCGGAGTACTCGCACCTTCCTGGCTGATGATACATAAAAGAATATCTCTGGACCGGTAATTAGCAACAGCGCTGGTATGGCCTGCAACCTGTATGTAAATATTTGGGGATAAGGAAGAAATTGTACTTAAGAATTTTGAAATGTCATCATATTGGGTAAAACGGCTGTAATTATTTTCTTCACCAGGAGTTTTTATAGTTCCGGCTGAACCAGTCCAAATCATACAGACAACCAGAATGAACATGAGTGTAACTGTCACAGGAATTCTGTGCATACCGGACCTCCGATTTTGATATATTTATATTGATTCCAACTGAACAAAAGCCCTTATTTGATCTTTTCTTGATGAATGGTGTATTTTGATAATATCTTTGGTAAAATCTTTACACCGATACCGCTGCCGGCAGGGATATCGATAAAACCATCAGGATCAAGCACCACCGGGGGTTCAACGATATCCTCATGGAAGTAACGGCAGGTTTCCGAAGTATCCCCAGGCAGGTTGAAGTTTTTATCGGCCTGCAGATGGATATTAACGGCCCGGCCGATTCCGGTCTCATCCATACCCCCGGACCAGACACCGATATTATGATCAGCAGCAAAGCGGGCCATACGCTGTGACTCCAGCAAGCCACCCACCCTGCCCTGCTTAATATTGAGAATATGACAACTGCCCAGAGCAATTGCCGCAGCAGCGTCATCCAGACCATGAATCGATTCATCAAGACAGAGAGGAGTCTTCAGGGAACGCTGCAGGATGCTGTGTTGATAAATATCGAAATAGGACAGCGGCTGTTCGATCATCATCAGGGCAAATGAATCCAACTGCTGCAAATGGGTTGTATCTGTCAACTGATAATCACCATTGGCGTCAACCATCAACATGATATCCGTAAAGCATTCTCGAACTGCTCGCACCCATTCGACATCTTGCCCCCGTTTAATCTTCATTTTGATCCGATGATATTTTTTTGCTTTGGCATCTTCCACCGCCGCAATCAGATCGCCGAAGGTCTTCTGCAGTCCGATACTTATCCCAGACATAATCTTCCTGGCCGGGAAACCAAGGAATTGATGTAAAGGGAGATCGTTCTTCTTGGCCAGGAGATCAATGAGAGCGTTTTCCACGGTGGCTTTGGCCATACCATTTCCACGAATCTGCTGAAAGCGTTTTTCAACTTCAGTCAGGGTAATGCCTCTTTCGATACAAGGAATTAAAAAATCCTTGATGATATGATGTGCGGTGACTGTGGTCTCCGGGCTATAAAAAGGATCAGGATCGGCCACACATTCACCCCAACCG
>CAYSHN010000174.1:0-7335 GCA_964430815.1 uncultured Calditrichota bacterium
TGCGAGCAGGAATTGCTTTTTTAATCAGGGCAACAGATCCCGGGTCCTGTCTGCCCTGTCTGACGCCAGGTCTTCGACATGCCCGGGATTACAGAATGTAGTTCATAACAGGGACTAAGAGACTCAATGGGCAGGTCGCGACCTGCCCCTACTATGTGCCTCTGTGCCTTTGTGCCTTTTTTACTTTTTCCTTTTAAAAGGTGTCTCTCTATCTCTTTGTCCCTCTTTGCCCTTTTACCTTTTTCTTGTCTTATTTCTTTTATCTTTAATCTTTTTTACTACCCCCACAACGATTTAAAATATTCCCTACGCATGCGGGCAATGGCACTGATTGGAATTTCCTTAGGACACACGGCTTCACACTCGCCATGATTCGAACAGGCACCGAAATATTCTTTATCCATCTGAGCCACCATACGTTCTACCCGACGCTGAGCCTCCAGCTTGCCCTGGGGTAATAAAGCGAAATGGGATACCTTGGCCCCCACAAACAGGGCAGCCGAAGCATTAGGACAGGCTGCCACACAGGCACCGCAGCCGATGCATACCGCATAATCCATGGACAGCTCAGCATCATCTTTCGGCACCTGAAAAGTGCTAGCTTCCGGCGCCCCACCTGTACGTACAGTTATATATCCACCTTTAGATATAATCCGGTCAAAAGCACTGCGGTCTACCACCAGATCCTTAATTATCGGAAACCCCCGCGCCCGCCAGGGCTCTACGGAAATCGTATCGCCATCCCTGAACTCCCGCAGGCGCAATTCACAGGTAGTACACCCACGTTTAGGTCCGTGAGCCGTACCGTTGATTACCAGCCCGCACATACCGCAGATCCCCTCACGGCAGTCATTATCAAACTCAACCGGCTCTTCATCTTTCTTAATCAGTTGTTCGTTTAAAATATCCAGCAACTCCAGAAAGGACATATCCGGATTTACCTGTTCCACCGTATATGCCACAAACTTTCCTTTTGATTTCCGGTCGCGCTGACGCCAGACTTTCAGATGTATGGTCATGAGTTTCTTTTCCATGCTCGAAGATCTCCTTACTTATAGCTGCGCTGGCTGGGGACTACATTTTCATAGGTTAGTGGTTCCTGATGCATTTCCCATTTACCCATTTGCTTAAATTCCCAGGCTGCCACATAACTGAACTGCTCATCGTTACGCAGGGCTTCACCTTCGGGTGTCTGACTCTCATCGCGGAAATGACCGCCGCAGGATTCTTTACGCTGCAAGGCATCCAGAGCAATTAATTCGGCCAGTTCCATGTAATCCGCCACCCGGCCGGCAAATTCCAGATTCTTATTCAAATTGCCAGCCTGACCGGCTACTTTCACATTCTGCCAGAATTCCTCACGTAATTTGGGTATTTCTGACAGCGCTTGTTTCAAACCTGCCTCGTTCCGGGCCATGCCCACATAATTCCATAGAATATCACCAATAGCCCGGTGAAATTCTTTTACAGTCCTGCGGCCTTTAATCGTCAACAATTTTTCATCCCTGGCTTTAGCCGAAGCTAATGCTTCTATAAAGGCATCATGACCTGAATCTAGCTTTTTTAATTCTGTACCGGCCAGGTAATGACCGATAGTGTACGGGATAACAAAATATCCATCGGCCAGGCCCTGCATCAGAGCACTGGCTCCCAGACGGTTTGCCCCATGATCGGAAAAATTGGCTTCTCCCAGCACATGTAAACCGGGTATGGTACTCATCAAATTATAGTCTACCCATAGACCGCCCATGGTGTAATGGATAGCCGGATAGATGCGCATCGGTACTTCATAGCCATCTTCATTTGTAATTAAATGGTACATCTCGAAAAGATTTCCATATCTCTCTTCTATCTTCTCCCGCCCCAATCGCTTGATTGCTTCCGCAAAATCCAGATAAACCGCCAGACCGGTATCGCCAACCCCTCTGCCTTCATCACACACATCTTTGGCATTGCGTGAAGCCACATCACGCGGGACCATATTGCCGAAGGTAGGATATTTTCTTTCCAGATAATAATCCCGTTCTTCTTCCGGGATCTGGCCAGGTGGACGTTTATCCCCTTTATTTTTTGGTACCCATACCCGTCCATCGTTACGCAAACTTTCACTCATCAGGGTTAACTTGGATTGATAGTCGCCGGAACGCGGAATACAAGTGGGATGGATCTGTACAAAACAGGGATTACCGAAACAGGCTCCTTTTTTATGAGCACGCCAGATGGCGGTGGCATTGGAATTGGTAGCCAGGGTACTGAGATAATAAGCCGTACCATATCCACCGGTGGCCAGTATCACCGCATCCGCTACATGGGCCTGGTATTCTCCGCTGATTAAATTCCTTGTCACAATACCACGTGCTTTCCCATCCGCTACTACCAATTCGACCATTTCATGGCGGGGGAAAATTTTCACCGTGCCCTCGTCCACCTGTCGCATCAAGGCGCTGTAAGCTCCCAGTAATAATTGTTGACCGGTTTGACCCCGCGCATAGAAGGTGCGCGAGACCAGCGCGCCGCCAAAGGACCGGTTGTCGAACAATCCTCCGTACTCACGGGCAAAAGGTACCCCCTGCGCTACGCATTGATCGATAATATTGTTACTGACCTGGGCCAATCGATATACGTTCGCCTCGCGGGCGCGGTAATCGCCGCCTTTCACAGTATCATAAAATAGCCGCCAGATGCTGTCGCCATCATTCTGATAATTTTTTGCGGCATTGATGCCCCCCTGGGCGCCGATACTGTGAGCCCGACGTGGCGAATCCTGAATGCAGAAGTTCAGTACATTGTAACCCAGTTCACCCAATGAAGCAGCAGCTGAAGCTCCGGCCAGACCTGTACCTACAACAATAATAGTATACTTGCGTTTATTGGCAGGATTGACCACTTTCATTTCAAACTTATGCCGGTCCCATTTAGCATTGATCGGGCCGGCCGGTATTTTGGCATCCAGGGTCATAGCATACCTCCGCTTTTCACGAAAATATATAGAGGCAACAATAAAAATCCGGCGGCCATCACTACTGCAAAAAGATATCCAAAACCATATACGATCCGGGTGAACCAGATACCGTTGATCCCCAGTGATTGAAAAGCGCTCCAGAAACCGTGACTGAGATGAAATCCCAGCAGAATCATGATTAACATGTAGAAAGCCACATTCCAGATATCACTAAAAAACTGGTGAACCACGGTATACAGATCACGGATGTACAGTCCATCTTTGGTAGTATACATTATGATGGGACCATACTTAAACTGCAGCAGATGTAAAATCGTGAAAGTGATGATCAGAATACCGGTATACACCATGGTGGTGGAAGCAATAGTTTTCTTACTGGTATGACCGGCGTTGTGTGATACGCGGTAACGGCTGGGACGTGCCCGCCAGTTCCCGATTGTAATGAAAACTGCGTAAAAGAAATGAATCAGAAATATTGCTGCAAGCATGAATTCGGCCATGTACAACAGCAGGCCCAGGCTCTGTAAAAAATTTGCATATTTATTGAAAGGATCTTTATCCTGAGACAGTAAAGCAAGGTTTCCGCTAAGATGCACAACAATAAATCCGCTGAGCGTCAAACCCGACACAGCCATGAATATTTTCTTGCCAATAGATGTAAAAGCCGTATTTGAAAATCGACTCATACCCGTTACTCCATTGGTTTAGTATTTAATTTACCTGAAAAACATATTTGAATTTTTGGCCTTAATGAATAATGACAGGATGGTACGATTATTAAAACTTCACTTCTGTTTACTCGTACAAAGGCCTTTGGCATGTTAGAAATATAGAATATCTTTTAAATTGTGCTGTGAACTTACCTGTTGGGGAAAAAAGATGCAACTGTTTTTGGTATATATAATATTGAAATGATGAACATTTGATATTTCCCCCTAAGATTCCCGCCTAGATAATAATCAAGCACAACACACGTTTTGCAACATGACTTTATTATGTCATCCCGGCCCCTGAGCTGGGATCCATTACTATTTCGCACAGAAGAGATCCCGGGTCAAGCCCCGGGATGAAAATCAAAATCGAACCAGGCGGGAATCTATATTATCTTGCCTTCACTTCAGTAACTCCAGAAAGAGTTCCCTCATTATAGTCCAGCTCCGTTGATCCGCATTATAATTATAAGCAGAGCCTTTTGACTTATCCATCCCGGCAGCGGGATTCGTAAAACTATGCACCACATTCCCGAAATAAACCATATACCAGTCCACATTAGCCTGGCGCATCTCATCCTGGAAAGCAGCTACATCTTCCACCGGAACGTTGGGATCATCGGCACCATGTAAAACCAGAACCGTTCCCTTGATATTTTGAGCATCGGCAGGATTAGGTGTTTTTAATCCTCCATGAAAGCAGACCACGCAACGCAGCTCCGCCCCACTGCGTGCCAGTTCCAGTGCCGTTGTTCCGCCAAAACAATAACCAACAGCCGCCAGACGGGTGACATCCACATTTCTATGCTGCTTTAAGATTTCTAATCCGGCAGCCGCCCGGTCACGCATCAATTGACGATCTTCATAAAATTTATCGGCCATTTTCTGCGCCTGGTCCATAGTTTTAGCCTGCACACCCTTGCCGTACATATCCAGAGCAAAAGCTACATACCCTAATTCAGCCAGTTGCATGACACGCTGGCGTATATATTGATTATGTCCCCACCATTCATGGATGACCAGAACTCCCGGTCGCTTGGATTTTAACAATCCGTCATAAGCCACAAAACCCTGTAAAACCACATCGCCGTGTGTGTACTCAATGCTATCCGTCCTGACTTGTCCCCAGGTGAGTTGAATTAGTAGGAAGGTAAGAAGCAAAACAAACAAAGCCCTCATTTTACATCCCCTGTTTATTTTTTCTTCTTGATGATTATTTATTTTGTTAAAGTGTTAAAATAATTAAAACTCTAACCGTTTCATAATTAAATATAATACAATATTTATAATTCTCAAGATGATTTTAAATTTGATTTTCTCTACAATTAATTTTTAACTTTCACTATATGTTGCAACTGCTCCAAAAGATTGTGATTATCATTGTGTTCCTGATCCTAATTTTTGCCATTACCGTATTGTTGGCTGCCTGGTGGTTGGGTGCTTTCGCTCCGGTTCAGGTGTCATTTGTTGAACGGGAACCTTACTTTATGGTTACCATGCTGGAGCCGGATTCGCCGGCCCATTTGCAGTCACAAATTGAAACGGTACGCTCATACCTAATTGAACAGGGTCAACAACCTCTTCTGGCCGTGGGTGTTTTTTACTATGATCCCCTGTCGGGCATAGCTCTTCGTGCTGCCGAAGCAAGCGGCGGTTGGCTAGTGCAGGATTCGGTTTCGGTCGATTCTGCTTATATTCTACTCAGTACTGAGAAACAAATGGTCGCCACTGCAACAGTAAAAATTAATCCCATTATCGCCCGGCATAAAATATATCCTGTTTTGAAAAACTGGATTGAACGAGAAGGTTATCAACCCGCCCGGAATCGCCTGGTGCTGGAATTATATCACAGTACAGACAGTCTTGAAGTTCAAATTCCCATCACCAAAATACCCTACGAATCTCTGGATCCCCATTAAAAATTATCAGCGTCCATTATCTGATCCTGTTCATCTTTTTTATTAAAATTATTTAAACCATTAACGACTATTAGCCATAGAATATTGAAAATTGGAATGGTAATAAGTGATTGGATTGTGTGGTTTGCAGATTCCCTTTATTCGTGGCGCGCAGGTGCCCAACGGGTTTTCATTAATTTTACCGACGAATCGACTCAGCCTGATGGCTATTATAATTGGAGTACCGAGTATATGTGTAATGAAATTCTGGGTCGTGCTACTATTCATACTGTATTTAGCAATGACACAACCACTTATGATGGTGAATCCGGTTATGGATGGCAGGATCTAATTGATGAACGCCCCTGGGCATTTTCGGAATGTACCGGTGGTACCATCAAATTTGTTGATGAGTATGCTACAGGTTTAAATCTGGCTGATCTACCGGTCGCCGGCGCTTTATCGAACAGTTATCTGGTGGAATATGTCACTGCCGGTTCCAATGCAGTCCATACCGTAGTGATTACCATAAAAGATAGCGGTGTCGATGGTAAGATTGAATACGCTAATATTACTTATAATTAACTAGTTACTGATTATACTGTTTATTTCAGCCCGTTCACGAAATATGGACGGGCTTTTTTATTTGTGTACCCGAAGATCCCCGCCCATACTATGTTCAAGCAGGATACACACTTTGCAGGAATGACGTTTTAGTGTCATCCCGGCGAAAGCCGGGATCTCTCTGTGTCAAAACAGTGATGGATCCTGGATCCTGTCTGCCGCCAGGTAGGCAAACCTGGGATGATGATCGATGATCGACGGAGATCTATTCATAAAAAAATATTTTAACTAATTCTCAAATCCCTTACATTTCTTCTAAACCAATCGAACAAACAAGAAATCAAATTAGTACTACTTACGATGAATATAAATTCCACCGGTACCCGCACGAAAGCACCTGTTACCTTGTTTATCCCCTGCCTGGTCGATCAGGTCTATCCCGAAATCGGGCTGGCCATGGCCAAAATCCTGCGTCATTTTGGTTATGAGTTATTTTATGATCCACGGCAAACCTGCTGCGGACAACCTGCATTTAATGCAGGCCACCGCATTGAAGCGCGTAAAGTAGCTAAACAATTTATTGATATTTTTCAACAGGCCGAAACCATTGTGGCCCCCTCCGGTTCCTGCGTGGCCATGATCCGGAACTATTACCCCGTTCTTTTTAAAGACCATCATTGCGAAAAACCAGCTCGGCAGCTAAGCAAACGGGTATTTGAATTTTCAGAATTTCTATACCGTGAGAATCTCATTCCCAATATCAGTGGGACATTTAGCGGCCGGGTTGGTTTCCATAACTCCTGTCATAGTTACCGCGAATTAGGAATTAATGCAGAACCGCTTAATATAGTGAAACGAATCAGCGGCTATGAACTGGTCGAACTTCCTGGTGAACCGGTGTGTTGTGGCTTTGGAGGTTTATTTTCCTTTAAGTTCGATTATGTAGCGGCTGCTATGGCTTTAAATCGTATCGATATGTTTCGTGCGCAAAATGTTGATACCATTATCTCCAACGATCCCGGTTGCATTATGCATATGCGACAGGAAATCAAAGCAGAAAAAATCAATATGCAACTCCTGCATCTTACCGAATTTCTGGCTCAGAGTATGAGGCTCTAAATGTCCGAATTTACCCGATTCCTCAAGCAGGCCAGACAAAAAATCGATGATCTGTCGCATCATCGCAAGATCAATAAAGCTA
>CAYSHN010000175.1:0-7335 GCA_964430815.1 uncultured Calditrichota bacterium
TTATTTGACTATTTCTGTTACCACACCGGCACCGACCGTGCGACCACCTTCACGAATAGCAAACCGCAATTCCTTCTCCATGGCTATCTCTTTCTGCAATTCTACATCTACGGTTATATTATCCCCCGGCATCACCATCTCCACTCCCGCCGGTAACGTCACCGAACCCGTCACATCCGTCGTCCGAAAATAAAACTGCGGACGATATCCGTTGAAAAACGGCGTATGGCGGCCTCCCTCTTCCTTCGACAATACGTAGACCTCTCCCTTAAACTTCGTGTGCGGCGTGATACTCCCCGTCTTGGCGCAGACCATCCCACGCTCCAACTCCGTCTTCTCCACCCCGCGCAATAACAATCCAACATTATCCCCAGCCTGACCATCATCCAGCAACTTCCGAAACATCTCCACTCCCGTCACCACCGTCTTGCGATGTATTCCCAATCCGATTACCTCAATCTCATCCCCTACCTTCACCTGGCCCCGCTCTATACGACCCGTGCCTACCGTACCTCGTCCCGTTATACTGAATACATCTTCGATCGGCATCAAAAATGGCTTATCGGTCGAACGTACCGGCGTCGGTATATATTCATCCACCGCCTTCATCAACTCATATATACATTTCGTCGCTACCGGATCCTCTGGATTATTCAACGCATTCAACGCACTCCCGCGTATGATCGGTATCACATCCCCGGGAAACTCGTACGATGTCAATAACTCCCGCAATTCCAACTCCACCAACTCTATCAACTCCGGATCATCCACCTGATCCACCTTGTTCAAAAATACCACGATGTACGGCACATTCACCTGACGGGCCAACAATATATGCTCACGCGTCTGCGGCATCGGTCCATCCGCCGCACTCACCACCAATATCGCACCATCCATCTGCGCCGCTCCCGTGATCATGTTCTTTATATAATCCGCATGTCCCGGACAGTCCACGTGCGCATAATGCCGCTTGTCCGTCTCATACTCCACATGCGCCGTCGCTATCGTGATCCCGCGCTCTCGTTCCTCCGGTGCATTATCAATACTATCAAAACTCCGAAAATTCGCTAAACCCTTCTTACTCAATACCAATGTGATCGCCGACGTCAATGTAGTCTTACCATGATCCACATGTCCGATCGTCCCTACATTCACGTGCGGCTTCGTCCGCTCATATTTTGCCTTTGACATGAGTACTCCTCCAGATCTTTGGAAAAGAAATTTTAACCTTTCATTTTTTCAACAACTTCACTCACCAGATTATCTGGTAATGCTTCATAATGTGAGAATTGCATGGTGTAAATAGCACGGCCCTGGCTGGTGGAACGTAACTGGGTTGCATAACCAAACATTTCTGCCAGGGGTACCAGCGCACTGATGACCTGTGCATCCTTTCGGGGGATGATCCCTGAAATTTTCCCACGCCGGGAATTTAAATTTCCTATTATATCACCGAGATACTCTTCCGGTGTGACAATTTCAACGCTCATCATCGGTTCCAGTAGAATCGGATTAGCCCGTTTACAGGCATCTTGCAAAGCCATCGATCCTGCAATTTTAAAGGCCAGATCGCTGGAGTCAACATCATGGTACGATCCATCAATCAATTTTACCTTGATATCCCGCATGGGATACCCGGCACGAACTCCACTGTTCATCGCTCCTTCCATGCCGCTCCGAACTGCCGGGATATATTCACGGGGAATGGCACCACCAACAATTCCATTCTCAAATTCAAAACCTTTTCCAGTCTCGTTCGGCCCAGCAATAATTTTTACATGACCGTACTGACCGCGTCCTCCGGATTGGCGAATGAATTTACCTTCAGCTTCTACTGTCTTGGTAATGGTCTCTTTATAGGCAACCTGGGGACGACCTACATTAGCCCCCACTTTGAATTCACGCATCATGCGGTCAACAATGATTTCCAGATGCAACTCCCCCATCCCGCGAATAATAGTTTGTCCCGTTTCTTCATCGCTGTACACTTGAAAAGTTGGATCTTCATCACTTAATTTAGCCAGGGCATCGGAAAGTTTATCTTGATCGGCTTTTGTTTTCGGCTCGATCGCAACCGAGATCACCGGTTCCGGAAAGTGCATGGATTCTAACACAATATGCTTATTCTCATCACACAGTGTATCACCGGTTTTTGTATGCTTGAGTCCAACCGCTGCCACGATATCACCGGCACGAATCATTTCTACATCCAGGCGGCTGTTGGCGTGCATCTGTAAAATGCGTCCCAATCTTTCTTTCTTTTCCGAATTCGGATTATAAACATAGGATCCAGCTTTAATCATACCGGAATACACTCTGAAGAACGTCAATTTACCCACATAAGGATCGCTCATAATTTTAAAGGCTAACGCAGAGAATGGCTCTGCTTCGGAATGCTTGCGATAAATTAGTTCACCATTCTTGGGATGATGTCCTTCGATCGGCCTGAGATCCTTTGGTGAGGGAAGATAGTTAATCACATCATCCAGTAAACGTTGGATGCCTTTATTTTTAAAAGCTGAACCACATATAACAGGAGTAATTTTAGCGTCTAGTGTGGCTTTTCTGATGGCATTGACCAGGTCGGTTTCACCGATCTCTTTGCCGTCCAGATATTTTTCCATTAAATGGTCGTCATACTCGCTTACCGCTTCGAAGATTCCATTTCGGTATTTTTGTGCTTTTTCACGGAGTCCTTTGGGAATCTCCCCTTCTTCAAACAGCGAGCCTAAAGAACTCTCATTATATACTACTGATTTCATTTTAATCAGATCGATCAGACCGGTAAACAGATCTCCCTCACCCATGGGTATCTGTACCGGCACCGGATGGGCACCGAGACGTTTACGGATCATGTCGATTACATTATAGAAGTCAGCACCAATACGATCCATTTTATTCACAAAAGCAATTCGGGGAATATGGTACTTATCCGCTTGACGCCAAACTGTTTCCGATTGAGGCTCTACGCCACCCACCGCGCAGAATAAGGCGATGGCTCCATCCAATACCCGTAAGGACCTTTCCACTTCCACCGTAAAATCAACATGTCCGGGTGTATCGATTATATTGATAGAATGATCTTTCCACTGAATCGTTGTAGCCGCACTGGTGATAGTGATACCACGCTCCTTTTCCTGCTCCATCCAGTCCATGGTGGCAGCACCATCATGTACCTCACCCATGCGGTGCAGCCGTCCACTATAATAGAGAATGCGCTCCGTGGTGGTGGTCTTACCGGCATCAATATGTGCCATAATGCCGATATTTCTGATTCGATCCAGTGAAACTTTATCTGCCATAATTCAATTTATTACCATCTGAAATGAGCAAAGGCTTTATTCGCCTCGGCCATTTTATGTGTATCTTCCTTCTTTTTTATTGTTGAACCATCATTGCTGGCTGCTGCCATGATTTCACCGGCCAGTTTTTCGGCCATGGTTTTCTCCGACCGTTCATGGGCATAACTGACCAGCCAGCGTGTGGCCAAAGCACGACGGCGTTTATCCCGCACTTCAACCGGTACCTGATAGGTGGCACCACCAACCCGGCGGGATTTGACCTCAACGAGTGGTGCGGCATTATCCATAGCTTTATGAAAAACATCCAGCGGACTCTTTTTAACTTTCGCTTCGATGATATCCATGGCTTTGTAAAAAATATGTTCAGCCACACTGCGTTTTCCACGTCCCATCATTCCATTGATAAATTTAGCTACCAATTCACTTTTATATTTCGGATCAGCTAATATTCTGCGTTCCTGTGCTCTTCTTCTTCTAGGCATACCCTCTCCAACCCTTCACTAAGAGTTTAATGTTTATTTTGGTCTCTTGGTACCGTACTTAGACCGGCCTTGTTTGCGATCACTGACACCACTGGTATCCAGGGTTCCACGAATGATGTGGTAGCGTACTCCAGGAAGATCTTTTACCCTGCCACCACGGATCAATACGATGGAATGTTCTTGCAGGTTGTGCCCTTCACCAGGAATATAAGCTGTGACTTCCACACCGTGTGTCAAACGGACACGGGCTACTTTACGCAAGGCTGAGTTAGGTTTTTTAGGAGTCGTGGTATATACACGAGTACATACCCCGCGCTTCTGCGGGCACGAAGCCAGAGCCGGAGCTTTGGTTTTATTTAGTAAATTTTTTCTTCCGTGTCTGATTAACTGATTGATTGTCGGCACATTTTCCTCCAAAAAAATAAAAGCCTCGTAATTTAATAATCGGTAATTATCATATCAAGAAGTTTCTTCCAACTTTCCCACCCCTGCCGGTACCAAATTGTCTTCTTTCTCTCCTTCAACCGGTGTTTCAACGATTAGATTGGCATAACGGGCCAAACCCGTACCAGCCGGGATCAGATGACCCATAATAACGTTCTCTTTTAAGCCAATCAGATCATCTTCCTTGCCAGCCACTGCCGCGTCAGTCAGCACCTTGGTAGTTTCCTGGAATGAGGCCGCAGAAATAAAACTATCCGTATTCAAGGCTGCTTGAGTAATACCCAACAACACTGGTGTAAAGGAAGCAGGTTTGGCTTTTCTGAATTTGATCGGTTTTTTCTTATCATTCTTCAGATCACGATTAATCAACTCGATGGTCTTCTTATCGGTCAAATCACTTTCACGAAATAAAGAATCGCCAGGATCGGTAACCACCACTTTCTCCACAATCTTTTCATTTTCTTCGAAGAAGTTGACTTTGTCAACCTGATCACCTTCCAGAAACATACTGTCACCACCATCAATGATCTGCACTTTCTGCAGCATCTGCCGGACGATGATCCCGATATGCTTATCATTAATCTTCACACCCTGCAGCCGATAGATTTCCTGGATTTCATTCACCAGATATTCCTGAACTTTTCCAGGACCCTTAATGGTCAGAATGTCCTGCGGAGCAATCGATCCGTCGGTTAAGCGGTCGCCAGCGGCAACAAAATCATTTTCATGAACCAGGATATGTTTCCCATAAGGAATAGAATAGTTTTTACTTTCCGAATCACCCTGCACCATGATTTCACGCACCCCGCGTTTAATCTGACCAAATTTCACCACGCCATCTATCTCTGTCACCACAGCCATTTCCTTGGGGCGACGTGCTTCAAATAATTCCGCTACCCGGGGTAAACCACCCGTAATATCCCTGGTCTTGCTTATTTCACGTGGAATTTTTACCAGAGTCTCACCAGCATGAACTTTTTGTCGGTTAGAGACCAGTAGAAATGCCTTGACCGGAATGATGAATTTGCTCTTATCTCCCGTCTCCCGGTTGGTGACATGAATGTGGGGATTAAGATTCTTGTTTTTGGATTCGACAACCACCCGTTGACGCAAACCGGTTTGTTCGTCCAACTCTTCACGATAAGTCTGATTTTCGATAATATCTTCAAATTCAACCACACCATTACGATCGGCCAGGATCACCGAACTATAGGGATCCCAATCGAACAAGGTCTGGCCTTTTTTCACAGTATCTTTTTCGCTAACCCGCAGAATCGCACCGTAAGGTACATTATAAGTGGCGATCACACGATTATTGTCATCCAGAACTTCGATTTTACCGCTGCGTCCGATAATAACATCATTTTCTTCTTTATTGACGACCGTTTTTACATTGAGATATTTCACTTTACCATCATATTTGGTAGCGATATGCGATTCAGCGGCGATACGGGCTGCCGTACCACCGATATGAAAAGTACGTAAGGTCAACTGGGTACCGGGTTCACCAATACTCTGAGCAGCCATAACCCCCACTGCTTCACCAATCTCAACATATTTCCCGGTGGCCAGATTTCTGCCGTAGCAGGAGGAACAGACACCGCGTTTAGACTCACAGGTTAATTCGGTACGTACCAGGACCGATTCAATAGCGGCAGAAGCCAGTTTGGGTGTAAGTTCTTCCGTAATCAACTGACCACGCTTGATAATGACTTCACCTGAATAAGGATTAATGACATCTTCAGCCGCAACACGACCGACAATACGATCTTCCAGCGGTTCGATAATCTCTTCACCTTCTTTCAGGTCGCTCATCTCAATACCAAGAATTGTTCCGCAATCAAATTCAGAGATAATCACATCCTGGGCCACATCCACCAGCCGGCGGGTCAGATATCCAGCATCGGCTGTTTTCAAGGCTGTATCCGCTAGACCTTTTCTCGCTCCATGTGTGGAAATAAAATATTCAATCACCGAAAGACCTTCTAAAAAGTTAGCCGTAATCGGGTTTTCAATGATTTCACCGGTCTGACCGGATAAAGTTTTTTGTGGTTTAGCCATTAAGCCACGCATTCCGGCCAATTGGCGGATCTGTTCTTTACTTCCCCGGGCACCGGAATCCGACATCATGAACAGAGGGTTAAAACCATAATTATGCTTGCTCAACCGACTGAACATGATCTCGGCAACTTCACCCGTTACATGGGTCCAGATATCGATGATTTTATTATACCGTTCACCGTCAGTGATGATACCGCGCAAGAATTGTATCTGGATATTATCCACTTCAGATTGTGCCCGGTTGATCAGTACTTCTTTTTCAGGTGGAGATATAACATCGGTGAGACTAATCGATACACCCGAGCGCATGGCGTAATAGAATCCCAGATCTTTCAGGTCATCTAAAAACTTTGCCGTAACTTTATTGCCATTTCGCCGATAACAATCAGCAATGATTTCGGTTAAACTCTTTTTCGACAACAATTCATTAATATACCCCAGGTTGACAGGCACAAACTGATTGAACAGGATCCGTCCGGTAGTGGAATCCAGCATCTCACCTTTCACCCGTACGCGGATCCGGGCATGTAAACCTACTTTATTGTTATTATAAGCAATCATCACCTCTTCACGGGAGGCAAAGATCATATTTTCACCCAGATCACCCGGTTTAACTTTGGTTAAATAGTAACAGCCCAGCACTATATCCTGACTCGGCACTACAATAGGTTTGCCATTGGCTGGCGATAAGATATTGTGACTGGAAAGCATCAAAATTTTGGTTTCAACCTGCGCTTCATAGGAAAGCGGAATATGGACCGCCATTTGATCACCATCGAAGTCCGCGTTGAAAGCAGTACAGACCAGCGGATGGATGCGAATGGCTTTACCTTCGATCAGAACCGGTTGAAAGGCTTGAATCCCGAGCCGATGAAGGGTAGGAGCACGGTTTAACAAGACCGGATGGTCTTCAATAATCTCTTCCAGGATATCCCATACTTCGGCACCCCGTTTTTCGACAAGTTTTTTGGCGCTATTCACGGTCTTGACGTAATGCCGCTCGACCAACTTCCGGATGATAAACGGTTTGAACAATTCAATGGCCA
>CAYSHN010000176.1:0-7323 GCA_964430815.1 uncultured Calditrichota bacterium
GTTATACTGAATACGAATTGCATAAAAAAGACCGGTGGAAGACTGTCTATCCCGGTAAAGAATATGCACAGGTAAAAAAATTATTTAACGAACTCGAAAAGGGCGATGTCAAAGATTATGAAATGACTCTGACGGCTAAGAACAATGAAAAACGCATCATCTCCTGGAGTTCGATGAATCATCTGGATAAAAAGGGAAAATTATTTGAGACCATCTTTTTTGGTAATGATATAACCGATCGTCAGGCAGCCGAGGAAGCGTTGATCGAGAGTGAAGACCGGCTGCGCCGCATTGCCGAAGCTTCATTTGAAGGAATTGCTTTTACTGATGGTGGAAAAATCATCGATGCCAATCCCCAGCTGGCCGAGATGTTTGGATATTCGTTATCTGAAATCATCGATAAAGATGTAATTGATTTTGTCGCACCTGATCACCGAGAAATAGTACTGCAAAAAATCAAATCTGGTTATAAAAAAACATAAGAACACAGGGCTATCAAAAAAGATGGAACAGTGTTTTTTGTGGAAGTGCGCGGCGGTCAGATAAGTTATCAGGGTAGATATGTACGCGTGACCGCTATCCGGGACATCACCGAACGGAAAAGAGTTGAGAACGAACTGTATCAATCCAAGCAGATGCTGGAGTTGGTACTGGATAATATCCCACAGCGTGTTTTCTGGAAAGACCGAACTTTTCACTTTCTGGGTTGCAATAAACCGTTTGCCCGTGATGCCAATCTGGAATCGACTCTGGACATCATCGGTAAAAACGATTTTGAGTTATCCTGGAAAGAAACCGCCACTCTGTATCGCGAGGATGATCGTTTAGTGATGCAATCCAATACTCCCAAACTTGACTACGAAGAACCGCAGAGCAAACCCAATGGTGAACCACTGTGGTTGCGCACCAACAAAATACCACTGCATGATCAACAGGGAAATGTGATCGGTGTATTGGGAACTTACGAGGATATCACCGATAAAAAACGAATCGAGGATGCTTTACGTAAAAGTGAAAATAAATTCCGCCAATTGTTCCAAAATGCCAATGATGCCATCTATCTGTGGAAACTGAATGACGCAGATCAGATCGAAAAACTATTGGAAGTAAATGACATCGCCTGTGATATGCTCGGTTACAGCAAGGATGAGTTGCTGGCCTTAATTCCGCAACAGATAAATTTCCCCGGCTCCGATGAAAAGATAGCTAAGTCCATTCAAAAGACTATCAGCCAGGGCAAATATACCTTTGAACTGGTTCATCGGCATAAAAATGGAAATCCGATACCGGTGGAAATCAATGCTCATGTATTCACCCTGGGTGAGGAGCGGGTTATATTGTCAGTTACCCGCGATATACGGGAGCGAAAAACCGCAGAAGAAGAATACAAAAGATTACAACTGCAATTGGTGCAGACCCAGAAACTGGAATCGATTGGTACATTAGCCGGCGGGATTGCCCACGACTTTAACAATTTACTCACGGTGATTAACGGCCATTCAGAAATGGCGCTTACAAAAATTGGTCCCCACTCTCAGGACAATATTGTTTTCAACGATCTTTCGTCCATCCATAAAGCCTGTGAGAAAGCCATCGGTTTAACCAAACAAATACTTGCTTTTAGTCGTAAACAGATTTTTGAGCCGCAGATTATTGATATCAATACAGCTATCTATGATCTGAACATCATGCTGAAACGACTCATCGGTGAAAACATTACTATTGAAACCGATCTTAAACCTGGGCTGCCAGCCATCAAAGCCGATCCGGCCCAATTAGAACAGGTGTTGATCAATTTGATCATCAATGCCCGCGATGCGATTAATGCCCAGACGAATCCGGAAAATGTAAGAAAAATCACCATCCATACAGATTATGAAGAATTGGATAGAAATTTTACCGTCAAACATCCGGGAAGTCAGGTTGGACCTCATATTCTGATCCTGATCCATGATACCGGGATCGGCATCAGCGATAAAATCATCAATAAAATATTTGAACCTTTCTTTACGACTAAAGAAATAGGTAAAGGTACAGGGTTGGGACTGGCCACGGTATACGGGATCATCAAGCAAAATAACGGCAGCATCTGGGCAGATAGCGAACCAGGAAAAGGCAGCCGCTTCCGGGTCTATTGGCCCGTCACTGTTGAAAATCCCACTGCCGTCAAAATAGAAAAAGACAATTCTGGTGAATATCAAGGTAAAGAAACCATCCTGTTAGTTGAAGATGATCCGGCAGTGCGCGAATTTACCAATACCGCCCTGCAGAACTTCGGCTACCGGGTTTTTGAAGCGAGTAATGGAAACCAGGCGCTGAAACTGATTGCGGATACTAAACTAAAAATAGATTTGTTGATCACTGATCTGATTATGCCGGAAATGAATGGAAAAGAATTGGCGGAAAAAATATCTGCCTTTCTACCCCGTTCATCCATCCTGTTTACTTCAGGTTATACCGAAGACTATATTGTACGCAGTGGTGAACTTGAGGCCGGTATACATTTTCTACAAAAACCCTATTCCATGAACATACTCGCCCAGAAAGTCAGGGATATCCTGGATAAATTTCACACCTAGTTTGCTGGTGGCAAAATTCCGCGGAAAAGTTAAAATCATGAAGTCTGAAGAAAAATTATTCAGGGATAACTTCTATCATGGAAAAAACTTTTTAGACACCCGACCCGGGCCGATCCGGTAACCGATATACTCAAAATGCACACTGTCAGGTACTGCAAAAACCAGAAAACCATCCATATATGAATTCTGGCGATCCATAGTAATTTGCTTAATGCCACTCATGTTGTAATCACGGGCCATGATTTCCTGATCGACATTATATAAAGTACCACGATAATCAGCCAGTACAAAATTATCAAAACTGAGTGTGATTGGATATGATAAATAATTTCTTATGCCTAGAGTAAATATAGCCTTACCGCCGCTGTATTCATCCTTCAGGACAGCCAATGCCAGACCATCCTCATAATTCAGAACCCCTAAGGTCTTTGCATAAATTCGTGAAAGCATACGACGCATTTCAGGCGTTGTACCACCCATAGCTTGGGCTTTTCTGATCTGGGTCTGGGCTTCGAAATAGAGATTGATATCATTTCTGCTTTGTGCTTTATCGAAAATACCTTTGGCTTTATCAATTATCTTCTGGTAATTGTTTAATTTAATTTCATCCAGAATATTTTGAGCATTGACATTGGTGGAGTCCAGATCAAGAGCCTGGTGCATCAGGCTAGTGGTTTTGTTTAAAAACGTATCTTTCTCTATTTCATTAGCCGGATGCGATTTATAATAAGCCTGGCCGACCTGAAAAACAATCTGACTGTACACTCTATCGAACTCTGATGATGGATCTGCCGGAATATATTTCACCCCTTCTTCAAAATTCCGTACAAAGGAACTAAGATTATTTGTCTTCTTATATAATTCCTGACCGCGGTACATATAAGCCAATGCCAGTCGTTCCCTGACACGTTGATTAGTGGAATCCTGTCGATTTACCTGAAGATAAGATTCAATAGCTGCAGTATAATCTCCTTTTAGAAATGCTTGCTCGGCATCGACGGATTTATCTCCTCCACAATTAATCAATAGAAACATTAAAAGACTTAAAAGGATTAATCCAAATAATCTCATTGGTTTTTCCTCTCAGTTTAAACCTTTATTTATAATGATTTTCGGCTTATAACCGCTAATAGTTTAGTGTTTTTTAAATTTTTCAGAGTTTTTAGACCGTTCCTCTGCTGATAATCAATAAATATCATTCGAACGCCTATTGATCAAAGATAGCAAGAACTTGCCAGTGGGCTGATTTATTAATCGATCAGGAAGTTTATTTTACTGATTCCCATCAGATCATCCCCTTCCGAAAAAGGGCTTAGACGGAATCGAAAGGAATAACTCTGCGCCGGTATACAATATGGAGCATGTGGTTTCGCTCCCCAGGAATTATCACCGCCAACTCCACGCTGCTTCAGATCCAGATTTAAAAAGGTGAAATCTCGTTGCTTCAGATCAACGGTATGTTTTGATCCACGATTCTGCTGGGTCAGATCCTCGATGGAATAATGCAGAGCCGACATACTGAGAACAGGCATACCGACAGCCATGATGCCAATATTTGCCGGACCGTTAATGGCGGCCCAGCGTACATCGGTTTTATTGCCATTTTCCTGCGGACTGATATAAGGAAAATACTGAGAGCTGACAGTACTTTCATACAAACCGACCAATGCAGCTGTATTGCGGTCACAATAATTTTCCTGTGGTCCACGTCCGTAATAACGCATTCGTTCAAATCCTGCCGGTAATTGCATTTTTACTCCCAGACGTGGCAGTTCCGGCAGATTTACTTCCCGGGTAACAAAATCACAGGCAATGATAACATCGCCACTACTGATGACCTTGTATACCATCCGCCATTGCGAGTTGACGGTAGGCAGATCATAAACAACAGTTATTTGCAGCGCGCGGTCATCAAAATTCTGGATATCGAAACTTTTCAAAATCCGTTTGCTACCGGCATCCCGCCAGACTGTGGATACTTCTGGAAAATTACTGCCAAAATCATTATCGGTGGGCGGACGCCAGAAATTTGGTTCCGGGCCCTGCTGAATTAATTGAATTCCTTTATATTCATAGGAACTGATCAACCCGGTCAGCTTGCTGATTTCGATCCTACTATCTTCACCACTGATACTGACCAGATCGTTAGTTTCACTGAAGTACAAATGCAGCAGAGTTGACGTCCGCGCCGGCGGCATTTCAGTGTGCCAGGGCAATAGAAACTGTTCAACTGCTACACAGTGACCTAGCTCCAGCAGCGGTATATTTTCCGTAGTCAAACACTTAAAATTAAGAACGTATTCCACTCCCTTCCATGGCTTGATCACCGGAATATTCAGTTCGTAAATTTTACCAGCATGCGGAGCGATATCCGGTTTCTCAATGATACCGTTAGCCAGAGTTTTCCCATCCCCCAATACTTCCCACAGGATGTTGAATTTGTTCAGATTAATAAAATCATACCGATTGATAATTTCAAATTTATTCATGGTTAAAGTAACCGGCTTGATCTTAATATATTGATAAACCTTTTTTACTTCCCAGATGGCAGGATGCAAATTACGATCAGGCGAAACCAGTCCGTTGCACATAAAATTCCGATCCGATGGAGTATCCGGGGGACCCCAATCACCGCCATAAGCCCAATATTTTTCACCCTGCTCATTTGTTTTTATGAATCCCTGGTCGACCCAATCCCAGATAAATCCCCCCTGCAGTTGATCATATTTCTCAATCAGATCCCAGTAGTCCTGAAAATTCCCTGTACTATTTCCCATCGAATGGGCATATTCACACATGATCAGTGGACGGTTTTGCAGTTCACTGCCATATTTTTCCAGGTAATCCCATGTATACATTGGACAGACGATATCGGTATTTTTCTCTTCTTCAGCCCGTTCATATTGCACCAGACGCGACTGGTCGCGCTGTTTAATCCATTCATAAGTGGCCACAAAATTAGGACCATTACCCGCTTCATTTCCCAACGACCAGACAACTATACTGGGGTGATTTTTATCCCGTTCGACCATATTGCGGGTGCGGTACAGATGCATTTCTTTAAAATCCGGATTTTTAGCCAGGGATTTTTCACCATAACCCATCCCATGAGATTCGATATTGGCTTCATCTATAAGATAAACACCATAACGATCGCACAGATCATACCAGCGTGGATCATTGGGATAATGGCTGGTCCGTACGGCATTAAAGTTAAATTGCTTAAGCAGGGTGATATCCTTTAAGAGGATCTCATCAGAGAGCACATGAGCCGTGTATCCATCGTGTTCATGGCGATTGGTACCTTTTAAGTGTACGGCAACTCCATTGATCAGGAACTGACCATGCTTGATCTCAATACGGCGAAAACCAGTCTGGCAGGTGACCACTTCTTCAATCTGGCCCAGATTGTTTCTCAGGATCAGTAAAACCGAATAGAGAGAGGGTGTTTCTGCTGTCCATTTTTCTGGATTAGTAATATTTTTTTCAAAATTCAGAATAACTTGATCTTTACCGCGCATAGCCAGGTCTTTGATCTCCTGAACCACGATTCCGTTTTTTCCATCACGCAACTGCATTTCTACTGTGATGGCCTCTGCTTCGAGTTGCGGCATTCTATTCTTCAGTTCGACTGCTACAGAAAAAATACCATTCTGGTAATTATCATCGAGATTAGCCTGAACATAGAAATCGCGGATACGCACTTTCGGGGCAGCGTAGATATATACATCCCGTTCAATTCCACTGATGCGCCACATATCCTGACATTCCAGGTAGGTGCCATCAGACCAGCGGTAAACTTCCAGGGCTACACTATTTTCACCAGTTTTAAGGTAGTCGGTAATATCCCATTCAGCTGGTGTTTTGGAATCCTCACTATATCCTACTTTTTGACCATTGATCCAGATATAGAAAGCAGATTTAATCGCACCAAAATGAATAAAGATCTGTTTTCCTTCCCAACCTGGAGGAATCGTGAACCAGCTTTTATACGATCCAACCGGATTATTATCATGCGGAATGTAAGGCGGATCAGGCTCTCCCGGAAATTCATAAGGAATATTGACATAGATCGGCACCCCGAATCCCTGGAACTCCCAATTAGATGGCACATCAAGATCCCTCCATTTCTTTACATCAAAATCATCCTTATAAAAATCTGCTGGCCGGTCAGCAGGTCTGGATACCCAGTTGAATTTCCATTTACCATTGAGGGATTTGTACAATGGCGATTGCCGCCGGTCCAGTTTTAACGCACTTTCCACATCCGGATATGGAACAAAAGTAGAATATGGTTCTTCTTTGTTTATATTGAAAACGTCGGGATTTTCCCAGTCATTTACCAGGATGGAATCCTGAGCAGGAAGGGGCCGACTGACAAAAAATAGACTGGCGATACATAATATCACGTGGCAACGCATAATTTCTCCTAGTTGATGCTGACGTAAATAACATAGAATGTATCAAATTTAAAACAAAAGAAAGAAGAAAAAAGGCAAATTTATTTAATGATAATAATTGATATATTTTCCATTCTTATTCAATAATCATCGGCCAGGCGATTAAATCATAAACAAAATCGTACTCACGATGTTCCATATAGGATATGATAAATCATGTCTTTACAACAGGATTATTTTAAATATACCGACGGACATTATTTAATTCATTTTCATCGAGGATAATTTGATCATAGAATCGTGGTTGCCAGGCAAAGTCGGTGTAACCCGCCGCCCAGATGCGC
>CAYSHN010000177.1:0-7224 GCA_964430815.1 uncultured Calditrichota bacterium
TTGATCGCTGCTGAATCTGTCGCTTCCCTGTTAATGGTTGGTACTATTGTTGGGATTTTAATGGCTACCTTCTTAAATAATGGCGGAGGTGCCTGGGATAATGCCAAGAAATATATTGAAGCCGGTGCTCATGGCGGAAAATATCTTACCGATAGCAAGGGAAATAAAACCAAAAATCCTGTTCATCAAGCCGCTGTGGTTGGTGATACCGTTGGAGATCCTTTTAAAGATACAGCCGGTCCATCACTTCACGTACTAATTAAATTGTTATCGACCATTACGCTGGTGCTGGCGCCTTTATTCATTTAACACTTATTGTCAGCGAATCTCGACGGTACAAAGGTTTCTTCCTTCTCCCCGCCTGATGAATACAGTAGTATATTACTTTACAGGCGGGGATTTTTTTAATATAATCCAGGCTGCGTGATACTTCGCCATCCTATCTTTGTCCCACTGCGTAATCTCTTTTAAACGCGTTAGATCCATATTGTCTTCCAGATCAGCCAGTTTAACTTTTACTGCCAGTGTATGGAGTTTAATCCTCTGGATAAAATCATCATAAGATTCATTTTCCCGCCGGGTTAGCTGATCTACCGCTTCAATAACCGAAGCAGGAAATCCTTCCTTGCGCAGCTCGGCCAATGTCCAAGCGCTGTCTTCCACTACATCATGCAGCACAGCAGCCATCATCTCCAAATCACTCTTCATACGCAGCATGACTCGCAGAGGATGTAATATATAGGGGGCTCCAACTTTATCCTTTTGGCCTTTATGTGCTTCGACTGCAATTTTAATGGCATGTTCCAGGTCTGACATATTTCTTATTTTCCTTTTTGTAAATAATATTTATATGATCTTCTATCTAATACACCATGATAATGCTGATATAGATTTTTAAAAGTAATATTTATTGTCCCTTATTTTTAAATATATAAAATTTATTAATTATATTTATTAAACTCAGAACATATTTTTTCGTACACCAAGATAACCGGATTGGGTATAAAAAATATTCATAGCCGGCTCATTTGAAATTATGATCCCAAAAAAATAATGAAAGATATGTGCATGGAAGAACAGCGTTCAACTAATATCTGGCTGAAATCTGAATGGATTCTCATCCTGATACTGTCCCTGATTAAACTTACCATCCATTTGCTAACCAATACCAATTATGAACTCCACCGCGATGAATACCTTTATCTCGCTTTTTCTGATCATCTGGCCTTCGGTTACTTTTCAAACGGTCCAGCCATCGGCTTTTTTGCATTTATCTTACAGACTTTTTGTGGCAACTCTGTCTTTGCCGTCAGACTTTTACCCGCCTTGATCGGCGTTGTTACAGTTGTCATGGTTTGCCTGACGGTAAAAGAACTTGGAGGTAAAAAGTGGGCAATTCTGTTGGCCGGGAGTGCCATTATTCTATCCCCTGCATACCTGCGGGTAAATTGGTTATTTCAACCCGTCTCCTTTGATCTGTTATTCTGGTTATTGGCCACATTTTTTATATTAAAACTCGTGCAAACCGAAAATCCAAGATACTGGCTGGTTCTGGGTCTGATATGGGGTTTGGGATTCCTGAATAAATATTCCATCGCTTTCCTAGCCTGGGGATTTTTTCTGGCTATTATTTTTACCACCAAACGTAAATTGATTTTATCCAAATATTTTTTCTATCACCTACTAATCGGTTTTGCACTGGTTCTGCCAAACCTGATCTGGCAGTACAATCATAACTGGCCGGTTGTTTTCCATATGCAAAACTTACAACGCACGCAACTGGTTAATGTACAAATGATTGACTTTCTTGTGGCGCAGCCTTTGATGATTTTACCTGCAGTGCCACTCTGGATCTGTGGCTTAATATATCTGCTGGCTTACCGGGAGACCAAATCATTACGCGTGCTGGCTTATACATTTGTGATCGTTATGATAACATTGATGCTGTTACACGGCAAAGCCTATTATACTCTGGGCATATATTTCGTATTAATTTCCTCGGGGGCTGTATTTATTGAAAAGATTACCTCTACCAGACATATTATCATAAAACCAGCAATACTGATTCTGATGGTACTTATAATCCTGCCAGTCTTACCCTTTAGTTTACCTGTATATTCTTTTGATAAAATGGTCATTTATGGCCAGGAATCAAAAAAATTCAGCCTGGATCAATTTTTGTACTGGGAAGATGGACGCCAGCATAGTTTACCCCAGGATTATGCTGATATGACCGGATGGAAAGAGCTGGCAGAAATTGCTATTTCTGTCTACCAAAATCTGAGTGCGGCAGAAAAAACAGAGTGCACTATCTGGGGAGAAAATTACGGCCAGGCCGGATCTGTAAAATATTTTGGTAAAAAAGCAGGATTACCGGAACCGGTCAGTTTTAGTGATAATTTTCTCTTCTGGGCTCCCGATACGATAAGCACGAGGATTCTAATTTATATCAATGATGACACCTCTGAGATATCCCAATATTTTGGTATGATACAGGAAATGGGACGAATCACTAATCCTTATGCACGAGAAAGTGAATTACCAGTTTATCTTTGTCGCTATCCACGCCATGATTTTCATCAGGTTTTTCATGAAAAAGTACGACGACTGAAAAGTGTCTTCGATCGATCAGTGGCCGAATAAAACTGGATCAGATTAATACACAGTTTATTGGAGCAGGCTATATGCATAACTTATGCTGGTTAATCTTTAACCGATTATACAAATTATAAGAATACTATAACCATAAATCTTGGAGAAACTAATTATGGATCAGATCCAGCAATCGAAAATAATACTACTGCAGCAATATGCCGATTTACCACTCCAGTTAAAAAAAACATTGCATGGATTATCGGTAAGTGATTACAGTTTGGCGCGTCAAGAAGGGAAATGGACTGTCCGTGAAATAGTGCAGCACCTGGTCGATGCAGACTGCCTGGTCCACACCCTGGTTATGGTAGCTCTGGGAAACTCAGGTTGCGTTTATGATCAGACCTGGTATAAAGTTGACAATACCTGGGCAGAAATATTAAAGTATAAACAACGCTCTATCGATCTGGCCACGATACTGTTCAAAGCTAATCACCAATCACTGGTAGAGTTGCTTAAAATTCTGCCTGATAGTTTAGAACGATATATTATGCTGCGCTGGGAGAAAGATCTGCATGGCTCAAAAATTACAGTTGAACAACTTATTCAGAGTCGTATCCAGCACACCCACCATCATATTGCTCAGATCATAGAAACGCGCCAGCAATTTAAAGTCTAACTACCAAGGAGCTACTAACGAAAAGATCAGGGGTATAAATTGTAATCCAGGTGCAGAAACCGCCGATTATTGCTTAGTTCTTTCTGATTAATTCATTTTGAAGTTTGGTTAATTCTTCAGCACTTAAAAAACGAAATTGTCCCTTAGCCAGATTCCCAAGCTGCAATGGTCCAATAGCAACGCGCATCAGACGTACGATCGTAATATTCAACTTTTCCAGAATCCGGCGAATCTGCCGGTTCTTGCCTTCGTCTAAAACAATTTCCAGCCAGCTGGTACTTTTACTGGAGCGTAAGATGTGCACCTGTTTAACATTCAGCACCTCTCCTGGTCTGGTCTCGATACCCTGTTGCATTTTTTGGAGTAATTGAGCATCCATTATCCCTTTAATCTGCACATGATAAATTTTTTCAAGATGGGAACCCGGATCAGTTATACGGTTGGCCCAAGCATTATCGTTGGTGAACAACAACAAACCTTCACTGGCTTTATCCAATCGACCGACGGGTATTAATCTGGGTAAGTGAGCCTGACTCAAACATTTATAGACTGTCTCACGTTTCTTTTCATCGTCGGCGGTGGTGATAAGTCCCCTGGGTTTATTTAATATCAGATAGTGGTTTTCCCCCTTAATTACCGGTTTGCCTTCCACCATAACGCGATCATACTTCAGATCGATCATTCGCGTGGTGTTTTTAATAATTTGCTCATTTACCTTCACTTTTCCGGCATGAATGAGTTGTAGTGCCTGAGCACGCGAACAATAACCAAGTTTAGATAAGGCACGCGATAAAGGTACCTTTAGCATAGACATTCTTGCATACCGGATTCTGTCGACCAAGACCGGTCGTTACCCCTGCCCTTTGATCATGATAACTATGTCTTAGACTGCCTGCAGGTAAAAATAGACTAATCTTCCGACATCATCTCTTTCTTTTTATAACCTGCAGGTATTTTAAATAAATTAGCCGGAGCGGTACCATCTTTAAATTCTATTAATTCAGTGCTTGAAGAGATGGTTTGACCCATCATCTCATGTTTAGCAATGGAACGGACCTGCACACCTTTAATTTTTTCCATTTCTCTCATCATATTACCCATTCCACTTTGCATACCTGGCATCATGGACATAAGGGCGGTCGTATATTTAGCATACAGATCTTTGTCAATCTTCAAATCTTCGCTGGCCCAGATCTCGGTATTCATTGGCCCCATAAATGTATTCATGGCTAGATTATATTTTTTACAATTCCAGTTGTTTATTTTTTTAGTCTCAGCCGTGGGTTGTACTGTAACTTCCATTTTCATCATACCTTGCATCATTCCCTGCATCATAGCCTGGTTCGCTTCGCCTGCTTGTTCGGCTTCTTTGTCGTCCATTCCCTCCTCTTTTGCTGCCTTGCTCATCATTTGTCCCATGTTCATTGGCATTTCGGTATAGGTTTTCTTCTCATGATCGATCATAATCATTTTCTTCTCATCAATCAAAATGATCATGGAACCTTTTGGACTATCTGTACGAATTCCTTTAGTGGTGATCCATACTTCAGTAATTTCATCCGTGGCCGGTTGCTCCTGCCCCATGATCTTAACTGCATCGGTATGTTTCTTTTCCTTCATATAAATATCGCCGTGCACCAGACCGATCAGAAAAAATGTAGTTAATAAGATACACATAAATCCAACCATCCGTCTCATTTCTCAATCTCCTTATTTAATTATAGAATTAAATTAATTCTCTATTAACAGTTATTCAACAAATATTAAAATTGTTCTATAAATCCAACTCATTATTTAAAAATAACTTTAGCAGTAGTATCTTCACTGTAAATTATTTTATGACCCGGGATCCATTTGGCATTTTGCATAAATTCTGCCTCAGTATGCATCTTACCATCCGTTGACATCCGTGTCGTGGAACGTACCTCAGTGATACTATTTTGATTACCGGTTACATATTCATGACAGATGATTGTATTACCTTCAATTTTCATTGTACCATTGGTATAAAATCCGGCTGTGGTAAAGTAGTAATAAACGACATCCTGTTTCTGTTTATCCCAGTAGATAATTGTTTCACCACCATACTGGCCATCGTTGACCGAATGTAAAATTCGAACTGCCTGTCCATTGAGTGTCCTCTCCCAGGCTGAGACATCGTACATCGGTTTTTCAGCTGTAGTATCGACGAATATCCCTTTCCAGGTTTTATTCATATATGGCGCTAAGAATTGCAAATGTTCGTTCAGCGGTTCCTGAGCAGAAACAGATAAAGTATAAATCAGTAGAAAGAAAGATATTTTTACAGCATGCTTATGCAGAAGTGCATTCACGAATAATTCCTCCTTTGTAATTTTAATCTGATGTATAACTTACTATAACGCTGATTTCCCTGACTTATATTTCTCAATCTGTTTTTATATCAGCGCAGCGATACCCGCTTAAGTTTCACTATAGATTTTTATCCATATTCACTGTAAACCATCAGTATAATAAGGCCGCCAGATATTTTACTTTATCACGGGGAAACCTGTTAGCCGGAAGCAATTGTACCAGTAACCGTACTCATATCTCCATGACATGCAATGGTCTTTTGGTTTTCCACATCCCGCGTGTGAAATCAGGAAATTTTACCGGCGTACTACCCTTGGCGATGGAATGTCCGCTCAATTCGATCACCGCACTGAGCACTGCGGCGTCATATACATCAGTGTCCGGTTCAACACCTCTCCGCAGGGCCTGTACTAGACGGTAGTCTTCAAGATAATCCATTCCGCCATGACCAGCAGCGTTTTTAGTCGCATCCTCAGTTTGGATCCATAACGGATGATTGAATTCCTGCAGATAAACATCGATCTCTTCCCACTGGTGTGGTTCACTTCTACCCTCAATATAAATTTTCGGATCCGGATATTTACGTATAATTCCTTTCGTGCCCTGTACCAGTATATCACGACTATAAGGCCGGGGTGAATTAGTATCATGTTTCAGAATGACCGTTTCTCCGTTTACAGTATGAAGCAAGGTGGTCACCACATCACTCAACATAAATTTCTCCTGAGCTTGCGGACTGTTTTCTCCAAACCTGTTTACGGCGTATTGATGAAGTCCTTTGGTTTTCGAACCAATAGAAACCAGGTAATCAAAATAATTTCCACGATTGATATCCAGACACTGGGCAATTGGTCCAAGTCCATGAGTAGGATAAAGATCCCCGTTACGTTTCATGGAGTAAGCCCGGCGCCAAAGACCTTCACCCTCCAGATCATATTTCACTGCTCTTAAGTCATGCAAATATCCACATTCAGTATGAATTAGGTCACCTAAAATCCCTTTTTTAACCATGTTCAGAATCATCATTTCGAGCTGATCGTAATTGCAATTCTCCATCATCAGACAATATTTGCCGGTTTGTTCAGATGTTTTAACCAGTTCCCAACAATCATCGAGAGTATAAGCGGCTGGAACTTCAGTAACAGCATGTTTACCCTTCTGCATGGCATCCAGGCACATGGGTACATGCCATTCCCAGGGAGTGGCGATATAGACCAGATCCAGATCCTCCCTGGTACATAAATTTTTATAATCTAATTCACCCTTGCTATATCCTGCCGGTTTAGCTTGCCCGGCTTTGATCACTATCTCCTGAATCCGTTGTACTTTTTTCTCCACAATATCACATACAGCACGTATTTCCGCACCTTCAATATTCAGTAAATTAGAAACATGGGCAGAGCCCATCCCTCCGACACCAATAAAACCAATTCGTACCACCGGTAACGGCACTGCCACCGGAAATGGAACAGCAGGACTTTTTAACATCTGCCTTGAACAGGCATCTAGAGCCAAACTGCCCAGAGCCAAACCTGCACTGGCCGAAATACTCTTTTTCATGAAATCTCGACGATTATACTTTTCTGCCACTTTTTTTGCCCTCCTTTCTTTGCCAATAA
>CAYSHN010000178.1:0-7198 GCA_964430815.1 uncultured Calditrichota bacterium
CGGCCCAATAGGTCACACTTGCTTGAACGGCAACGGATCCACGGGTATTTGCGAACAAATCTGTCACTCGACCCTCCGCCTGTCGTAGCAGGCCAAGAGTATCAGTGATACGATCCGGAGGGGTTTTCCAGGTGCGCAGTAATTCATCCAGGACTTGAATATCCAAACCAAAGGCCTTTTCTTCCCGGCTAACCTGTCGCAGAACTTCGCTGGCGTCGCACAATCCCGCAAAGCCTTTCACATCCAACAACGGTGCCTGCATAAGCGTCTTAATCCACTGGTCCAGAACCCACAAGGCCCCTAGCAGATTCCCGCTGTCCACGGTAGAAACATACTGCGGTTTCAGAGGGGCCAGGGTTTGAATGTCGTACCAATTGAGCAGATGACCCTCATAGCGCTCCAGTTTATTAATCGTCTCCATCGTCTGCGTTAGTTTATATATGACCTCATCCACGGTTAAATATCCGAAATTATGGGCGCCGATTACGCTGACCATATAGAGACCAATATTGGTCGGACTGGTCCGCAGGGCCAGTTTCTTCTGATGGGTGATCTGGTAATTGTCGGGAGGCAGCCATGAGGTTTCTTTATTCACAAAATCAGAAAAATAGCGCCAGGTTCGCCTGGCAATATTTCTCAAGAATTGCCGATCCTCTGCCGGAAGCAGAAATTGCGGCTGCTTTACCAATGGTCGCTGGTTGAGGAGCCAGCCGATCATCGGGGAAAGAAACCAGAGCATCAGCCAGGGATTGACCACCCAGATGCTTGCCTGTCTCCACCACTGAATCGCCCCGCCAATAATCACACTAAACAGACTCACCAGACCTATTGAAAGCAGAAACACAGGCATTTTGGCCTGAGCACTTCTATACATCACCTGGGTCGAGGTCCACTCCAATAACCGCCGATGCGAGATGTGTCGGCGATAGAAGATCCGTGCTATGGCATCCAGAGCCAGCCAGGCCTGGAATGGAAGCAGTGCTGATTCAACCAGCAATCGCAGCAGATCATGTGCTGTTTTGGTAAGGGAGACACTCTTGAGACTCTGACGGGTTGTCGCCCAGGTGAATGGCTGCACCAGGGAGTGAAAGAACAGTTGGGTGGCGACCACGATAGTAGCAACCCACCCGGTCTGAGAAGAGATTAACCAGGAGACCATCAGCAAACTCAGATTGGTTACGGGCAGCAGGCTGCGGCGCAGATTATCGATTACCTTCCAGCGATCGAACCAGGAGAGCGGATTGGATCCTCGACGCCCGCCGCCGGGTTGGGGAACACGCGGCTTGATCCAATCCACAATCTGCCAATCGCCGCGAATCCAGCGGTGCTGTCGATTGATGTAACTCAGGTAATCCTGCGGGAATTCATCATAGAGCTCGATATCGCTGGCCAGGCCCACCCGGACGTGAGCGCCTTCAATCAAATCATGGCTGAGGAGCAATGCCTCGGGAAACCTGCCGGAAAGCAATTGGTTGAAAGTGCGCACATCATAGATGCCTTTGCCGTGATAGGAACCTTCTCCGGCTAGGTCCTGGTATACATCGGAAACTGCATTGGTATAGGGGTCGATACCGACCGGATAAGAAAACAGCCGGCTGAAAGGTGAACCACTCATGCTCGGTAGGGAGGGGCTGACGCGCGGTTGGATTATGGTGTAACCAGATTGGACTTGACCGGCATTATCAAAGTGTGCCTGGTTCAGCGGGTGCGCCAGGGTCTCGATCATCCTGCGGGCGGTGTCATGCGGCAATTGCGTGTCGCTGTCTAAGGTAATGACGAATCTTACGTTGGATAATTGATCCTGGTCGCCAATGTAAACGAGGCGATCAGCCTCACGAGGCCGCGTGCCATCAATCAGGCCATTGAGTTCTTCCAGTTTCCCGCGTTTGCGTTCCCAGCCGATGAATTGTTGCTCGGATACAGACCATTTTCGCTGCCGGTGGAACAGGAAGAAACGATCGCCGCCATAACGCTGATTGAGGGTTTTAATGCACTGCGTAATGGCCTCAAGTAAGGACTCATCATCTTCACAATGGGCCTGCAGCGCATCTTTGTAATCCGAATAAAGACCAAAGAGCAGATTGGCCTCTTTATTAGCGAGATAGCGGATCTCAAGCTTTTCCGCTTCGGCCTTAATGGTCTCCTGATCCACTAGTATCATAGGCACGATGACCAGCGTCCGGTAGGAATCGGGAATCCCTGAAACCCTGAAATCCATCTTTGGTAGAATGCGCGGGGGAAACAGCCGTGTCACCAGGTAATTCATCACTTCAAGCGAGAGCTGGCTCATGGGGATGAACAAGAGAGCAGCGATGATAGTCTGAATCCCAGGAGCCTGTGTACGCAAACCAAACCGGATGGCCAGGAAAATGAATGCAATAGAGAAAAAAGCAAGCCCGAGAAAGTACACCATCGAGTGATGACGATAAGCCCATTGCAGGGTAAGGAAACGTAATGTCTCATGGCACCCAATGAGCCGGGCCAGATCCTTTCTTTTTTCGTCAACTAAATAAGTTCCGACGTGAATCGACCGTTCATCTTGAGTTGAACCATCAGCGGCCTGGGTTGCCATCTCTACGGTGCGTTGAGCAATCTGGTCTTCTGCCAGCCCGGACACTTGGTGGAGCTGTTCAATTACCCGGCGATAGCGGTCGCGCGTGGCGAAATCCATCCGGGGATAGATGCCAGCGGGATCCTGCCGCAGTATCTGCTCCACTCTGCTGAGCTTTTCGAAGCATTCTTTCCAATCAAGTAGGGCCAGCTGGCGCAAGCTGTTAAAGGCATTCCCGATGGATATTTGATCCTTGGCCTGGCGGTTTTTTTCATGCAGACTGAGTTCGTTCAAGGATTTGTGGAATATACTCTCAAGCCAGCTCTGCACCGGGGCCAGGGCATTCCTATCATCATAGAGGTAATCTATCAGCTGAGCCACGAAATAGGGGCTCGGGTTGGGTTGGGTTTCGGTCATTTCCGCCATGATCGAGAAGAGCTGGCTGGGATATCGCCGGTTGACTGTAATGAGCCGGTTCGCCCAGAAATCAGCGATCTCACCTTCACGCAGTTCCGACAGAGCTCGAGCAGCAAGATGATGGATGCCCTCGATAAGCGCGGTACGCAGCATTTGGGGAACGGCCCAGAGTTCGCCAATCGAAAGTGGCTCCACCGATTGATATGCCTCAATAAAAGCCAGAATATTCTCCTGATCCAGGCGTAAATCGGCGTGAGCAGCAAGTTCACGCGCTAGACCGTAGATGCGTGGTAGTCCCCGGTCTGTCTCACTTGCTAGTGCCGGCAGCTGCCGGTAAAAATGCCGGGGTACATTCAGCCGAACATCCTGTGCGTTGCTCTCAAGGATATATTCATTATCGAGGAGCCAATCGGTGGTAGGCGGTACGCTTTGCTGCAGGCGACTTGCTTCGGAGAGGTCCAGACATACCTCCTGGATCCACCTGCGGCCCTGTTCGAGCCGCTTGAGAAGTTTTGTGTTCCGGAGCGGTTTGGGGTCTAGCTGGTGCTCTATGGCCAGATGCCGGGCATGGTCCTGAAACTGCACCAGGTTATATGATATCCTACCAGGGCTCCAGTCATCTCCAACCGGGCTCATGCGCCGGGGGTGCAGGACGAATACTGCAGGTGGGGTCTCGCCACTTTCCAGCAAAAGGGTGAAGGGGAGGCGCAATGTTTCGATCGGTCCCTGGAGAATAATGACGGTCTCCCCGGAAACGAGCCAACGTGTATGATTTGCAATTAGATTTCGCTCGACGCCGAACGTTGATCGCCGTATCCAGGCCACGCTGAGCAGGATTCCGCTGAATCCACCCACCAGAATGGAGATCAAGTTATAAGGAAATTGGCTGAGTATCGGCTCGGACCTCTGAAGACTCATCCAGAATACTGCGGTCAGTGCTCCAAACAGGATGAACGACACGACTGCCCCCAGAACCAGACGCCGGCGGAAGGGATCCCCTATCCGGACTATTCCCTCCATGCTCTTGCTCACATACGCGATACGGCGGTAACCCTTCCGCTGTAATTTAGCAAAGGCATCAAGGGCTTCATCTTGTTTAGCGAAGTAACTAATGAGGATGCCTGTTTTCATTTATTCTCCTTGATGCAGAATACTGCACTGTGCAATTATTTACTTGGACACAGGATGTACAAATATGCACGTAAACGCGGTATGATCGGATGATGATAAACCGATCAAGGTAATGTGACCCGGGATAATCCGGGACAAAGGAAAATAACCAGGAGTAAGTATAATGTCAACACGGCCATTCCAGGGAGCATACCAATTTTCACTCAAATGCGGTAACGCAAATAGGAGGAAGACTCCTTTCTGGTTTTAGAGTTATACCAATAAAAGTCGGCAGCGCCGGTCGAATGGCAGAAGAAGAATTCATACTAGTGGGCCAGCCGTTCGTAGTAATAAAGGTTACGTTTCAATATTTGATAATTTTAGATAATATAGTTTATGCAATAATCGAAACCAACTTGTTAGAGAAAAATTGAACTACAATTTTTTCCTTAAAATGTTCTTTTTATATCTAAAAAGATACCTCTAAGGTCCATTTTTCCCTCTTATCAGGACATAACTTCAATAAAAAAATCTAATTTTCAGGTCCGACCCGGAATTCATTATTTATAGATGAGGTGCATTGGGAAGCAAGATTATCCGATATGGATTACTTCAGAAGCCTCCAGCATTCCCATCCGGAATGGTTCTGTTTATACCTTAAGCGTCCGAAGCGCGGTGGGCGGTAGAACACATCTACCCCTCCGCTCATTCCCGGCAGAACGTATGCAGAGTCTTCGGCGCAATCGCAGTGCTCAAAGGATCCCTGTTTCTGTCCCTTCATTGTACTCAAGGTATGATCGTAGACACTATCGACGGCCTGCAAAAATCCCTGCACGCGATCCACCTCGTACACAGCAACCGTAACCGCCGTTTGGATATCTTCTGTCAGCCGGTCGAATGCCTGCTGTGCGAACTTTTTAGAAAACGCCGCCATATCTCCATCTTGCAAACCTATATCCAAGCGCTCAAAGGGATGTGGATCAAAGTAAGAGAGGTGAAGATTACCAGGAGAAGCAACGATGGTTTGCGCAAACGGGGCAAGAGCGGCAATAGTGTATGGTGTGCCGTTAAAACACGTAGAGAGCACGATCAGATCGAACTTGGTGGAATCAGGTGAGATGCGTTTCAATCCGTCGGCAAGATCATGTACGGTGAACGCCCGATGTGTGTATGACGCATCGTAGCCGGTACCATCGAATTCAGGGATTTCGTGACCGAAGTAGAAGAATAATTTTACCAATTGAGGTTGCTCTTCCGCGCGGAATCGGTGTAAGAGTTCTACTTCAGGTTCGAAGTTGGATGATCCCTGATCGCGCCAGTATGATTCTTTGGCCAGCAGCCGTCCGTGCCGGTAGTAATAAAATTCTCCATCACGGAGAGGAAAGAAGAGCAAGGCATGCCTCCGGTGTCTTCTGTGAAAGATGAATACCTCGGCTTGTGGATTTTGCTCAGCCACTAGTGTTGCTCCGACGAAAGCCTCCTCATCTGCTCTATGTACTTGACCGGGGGGGTCGTGGTAAAGGTAGTCACCGTCACCGTGGATGATGAATACCATTGAGTAGTGTGGTGGGAGTGCACTCACTCCTCCCGGCGGGATTCCCCGCTGAGTAAGAGGAATAGAGCTGCATGAAAAAAGAAATAACACGAGCGCCATGCAGCTGATATACCCGACTAACATCGAGTATGGTCGCATGGCACTCGTGTTAGATTGGTTATGTGAGTCTGGCACACCGAAAACCTGTGAATGTCGTTCGGTGACGATACACCTATAGGATGAGTATTATAATGATGATGATCAAGAGTAGCGTGACAACGCTGATGGTTATGGTCTGAGCAGCCTGCTCCATATCCTGCACAACGTAATCAGAGAAGGCATTGAGTTGCGCATCGGCCACGCGCTCATAGCCATCACTACCCGTGAGCTCGTCTAGTTTCTCTTGAAGAGTAGCTTTGAAGCGATCAATGCCGTCGCGATCTTCTTGCGAAATCAGTCCTGAGTTTTCTACTCTATCTAACGCTTTGGACATGGTTTGTAATGATTTGTTGAGTATTGCACGTTTTTGCACTGGATCGGTCGTTGCCTTCACTTTGCAGGCGGTGTCATTGAAGTACTTTTGAATATCTCCCGCATTTCCCGCTTGAACCAGAATAAACATCATGAATATTACTCCGAGAACTGTTCTGGTTGACATGATTGTTTCCTCCATTAAATTGAACTGAAATTGATTGGCTACCTGCACCATGGCAACGAATTGTCCGGTGCGGTGTTATTTAATTTATTATTACCTGCCAATATGGATGGTGGATATAGAACCAAACACTCCGCTGACCATGACTGCGGTAATCAGCTGCACATGAATGAACCCCATGGTGGCAGATCAGCGATGCTTGACCATTCGGATTATATACAACAGGATTAGCGCGCCGATAATCGCCGCAATTAGTAAACCGAGAATACCTGAGCTCGAGATGTGGAGTAGACCGAACACCCAGACTCCGATGAAGGAACCTATCACCCCAACAATCAAGTCTCCCACCAGGCCAAATCCGCTGCCCTTCCAGATATGTCCGGCTACAAATCCTGCCAGGATCCCAATCCCAAGAAATATCAGTAAGTGTTCCGTACCCATAGTGCGTTCTCCTTAATTTAAATGTGAATGTTCAATACCTGATGGATCACGTCTACAACATGATCCGGATTTTCTCCTTCGACTTTTTGCTGAAGGGTTAGTTTAGCAAATGAAAAGCTAATACGCAGCGCGTGTCCATACTGTCACCTGAAGTAATTCTTAACAGGTGAATTCGGCTTTTCAAATTCAGTTGCAATAAAAACAGACTTTGATTAGCAATCAGCCACGCAGAATTAAAGCGATTCTATCAAGTTTTATCAATAAACCGCTATGCCGGAAACGATTTTCATCATCTATTGAGTTGATCTAATAAAAAATATAAATCCTATTTAAAGAAATCAAGCTATTTCAACTTTGAGCTTATAATTACATAGGTATGATTCTGCTTTAATAATGATGTGAGGAACCTTTTATGCGATCCTGTCCAAAATTGTATGAGCTATGACCTGAACAGGAAACATCGATCCCAATCGATCATATCATGAAACGG